>JAPWUQ010000040.1 GCA_028275445.1 Anaerolineae bacterium
TGGGTGGGGAGGTGCGGGTGCCTACGCTCGAAGGACATGTCGCGCTCCGCATCCCGCCGGAGACGCAGGCCGGCCGCACCTTCCGCCTCAAGGGATTGGGCATGCCTTCGTTGAAAAACCCCTCCCAGAGGGGCGACCTGTATGTGAAAGTGCGGGTGAAACTGCCCGAGAATTTGTCCGAGCGCGAGAAGTCGCTTTTCCGGGAGCTGGCCAATTTGCGGCGGTAAGTCCCACGGCGCGGGACCGTTCGTGCAGAGGCTGAGGAGCGTTGCCCATGGAATCCAGACAGATGCGCCCGGCCGAATGGGCGCTGATAGCTATCCTGGTGATCTTTCTCGTTATGTTCGTGGGTGTGCTGGGCATGGGGACGGTTATCGTCGTGCGGGAGCGGGTGATAGCGCCCGCCGGCGCGCCGGCCCGGCCGGCGCAGGTGACGCCGACGCCCCGGCTTGAGCTGGCCGGTGAGGACCCGTTCGAACAAACCCTGATTCAGCTCTATCAGCGGGTGCGGCCTTCGGTGGTCAACATCAGCGCCACCAAGATGGTGAACGTGGAGGATGCTCCCTCCGATGAAGGGGAGAGTTACATAGATATCACGGAAGGCTCCGGCTTCATCTATGACAGCGCCGGCTATATCGTCACCAACCATCATGTGATTGAGGGCGCGCTGGACATCCAGGTCACCCTGTTCAGCGGGGAGGAACTGCCGGCAGAGGTGGTGGGAAGCGACCTGTACAGCGACCTGGCGGTGCTGAAGGTGGAGGCGCCGGCGGAGCTTCTCCCGCCGGTGGAGCTGGGCGATTCCGACCAGGTGCAGGTCGGTCAGCGCGCCATCGCCATCGGCAATCCCTTCGGCTTTCAGCATACGGTGACGGCCGGCTTCGTCAGCTCGGTGGGGCGCGTCATCCAGCAGGAGACCGGTTACTCGATCCCGTACATGATCCAGACCGATGCGGCCATCAACCCCGGCAACAGCGGCGGCCCGCTGTTAGATTCCCGGGGGAGGGTCATCGGCGTGAACACGCTCCTGTATTCCCAGACCGGCACCTCCGCCGGCGTCGGGTTCGCCATCCCGGTCAACCTGGTCAAGCGGGTGGTGCCGGCGCTCATCTCGCAGGGCTATTACGAGCATGCCTGGCTGGGGGTATCCGGCATCTCCCTCAACCGGCGGGTGGCAGAGGCGGCGGACCTGCCCTATACCCGCGGGGCGCTGGTGGAGACGGTGATGCCGGACAGCCCGGCCGAGAAGGCCGGCCTTCGCGGCGGCACCCATGCCGTCGAGGTGCCGGGCTATCTGGAGCCGGTGCTCATCGGCGGGGATATCATCACCGCCTTTGACGGCTATCCCATCCACAGCTTTGATGATCTGATCAGCCGGCTGGAGAACGCCAGCCCGGGACAGACCGTCACGCTCACCGTGATGCGGGACGATAAGCCCATGCGCATCAAGGTGACCCTGGGCCGGCGGCCCGGCCCATGACCAACCATTCTGACACTGCGGAGAGGAAAGGCCATGATGCGGCGACCCTCTGAGAGCATTTTGCCATTATGGGAGCGTATTGAACAGGAGGCGATGGAAATCATCCCGGATGAGGACGAGCCCTGCTACCTCATCAGCGTGGCGGCGGAGATGGTGCAGGTGCACCCGCAGACCCTGCGGCGCTATGAGGAGTGGGGGCTGGTCAAGCCGGCGCGCGTCTCGGGCAAGCGGCTGTACTCGCCGCGCGATATCCGCCGCCTGCGGAAGATCGTGCGGTTGATGGATGACCTGGGGGTCAACCTGGCCGGCGTGGAGATTATCCTGCGCCTGACGGACCGGCTGGAACAGCTCCAGGCGGAGATGGCGCAGATGCAGGCGGAGTTCGAGCAGGAGCTGGCGCGACTGCGCCGGCTGGCCGGCAGTTAGTGTCGGTGTGGGGGCCGGCGATCCCAGGCCCCGGACCGTTTCGCCCCAATTTTTCAAAGGGAGGAAGGCATATGCGAATCGATGAGAAGCGGATCCAGCGGCTGGTGGAATTCCAGAGCGATGACCCGAAGGTGCTCAGCCTGTACCTCGATGTCGACTCGACACGCCGGACCAAAGAGGAATACCGCCTGACCCTGCGGCAGATGCTGAAGGGAGTGGAACATCTGGCCGACAAGGCAGATATCCAAGCGGTGGAGCGCTACTTCGATTACGAATATGACAGCTCGGCCCGCGGCGTGGCGCTCTTCTCCTGCCAGGGCAAAGGGCTGTGGGAAGTGTTCACCCTGCCGGTACCAGTGCGCGACCGCATCACGACTGCGCGCCGCGCCTATATTACCCCTCTGCAGGACCTGATCGAGGACTACGGCTGTTACGGCATTGTGCTGGTGGACCAGGAGCGGGCGCGCTTTTTCCTGTATGAGCTGGGGGATGTGGAAGAGGTCTCGCGCTTGATCGGTGAGGAGATCAAGCGGCATAAGCAGGGTGGATGGGCGGCGGAGCGCTATCAGCGTCATGTGGAGGCCATCGCCCATCACAACTTCAAGGAGGCGATCGAGGCTACCCAGGCGTTTCTGGAGAAGCATCAATGCCGGAAGCTCCTGCTGGCCGGCACCTCTGAGAACGTGGCGGTATTCCGCGATATGCTGCCCAACCCCATGCGCAATCTGGTCATCGGGGAAATCACCCTGGCCATGGACGCCGGCGAGGCGGAAGTGCGCGACAAGGCCTTCGAGGCCATTGAAGCCCATGTGCGCGCCCAGGAGCGGGCGCTGGTCCAGCGGCTGGTGGAGACCGCGGCCCAGCGCGGGCCGGCGGTGGTGGGGCTGGCTGACACCCTCACCATGCTCCAGGAACAGCGCGCCTATATCCTGCTGGTCAGCGAGGGGTATGAGGCGGAAGGCGCTCAATGCACCAACTGCGGCTATCTGGCCGCGCAGTGGATCGACCGCTGTCCCTTCTGCAGTGCTCCCATGAAAGTGCAGGAGCATGTGGTCAATGCCGCCATTCATCTGGCGGTGGATCAGGGCCTTCAGGTGGAGATTATCAACGAGAGCGAACTGCTGGACAACAACGGCCGCATCGGCGCGCTCCTGCGCTACTGATGGTGCGTTCCGCGTTAATTGTTTCTGGGCCTCTCGCCGGCTTCCCCGTGCGGGAGGCCCACGATTTTTGTCGGCCGGCCTCCGTCATCCGATAGTTGACACCCCCTCGGTTCTCCATCCGTGCAGAAGGGGTACGTTGCCAGAATGTTTACCTAACAGCAACATTCCAGCCTATATGGATAAGGCCTGTAAAGCGTCGTTTGACAGGCAGACGAAGTTATGCTACAATTCTCACAAGGGAAAATTGAGACACGGCAGGCACGCATTGCTCCCCTCCATACGGCCGGCCATGCCGTTCCAAGATCACCTCTGTCCATCCGTTTCATCAAAAGGAAGGCAGACCATGGACCCACGCGGCAAGACTGCTCTGGTTACTGGCGGTGCGCATCGGGTTGGCGGCGCGATTGCGGAAGCGTTGGCACAGGCCGGCGCCAATGTGGTCATCAATTACCGTTCCTCGGCCCAGGAAGCCCAGCAAATGGTGGAGAAACTGCGCGGGATGGGCGTGGAGGCCCTGGCTATCCAGGCCGACATCGCCTATCACGACCAGGCAGAGGCCATGGTGAAGAAGGCGCTGGAGCACTTCGGCAGTATTGACATCTTGGTCAACAGCGCCTCCCTCTTCAAAGAGACCCCGATCCCAACCTCGGATGTCAGCGACTGGCTGTACGTGACCAACATTCTCATCAACGGTCCCTTTTTCTGCGCGAATGCGGTCGCACCGGGCATGCTGGCCAAGGGGGAAGGGGTCATCATCAACATTGTGGACCTCTCGGCCTGGGAGCCGTGGCCGAATTTCGCGGCCCATTCGGTGGGCAAGGCGGCCCTGTGGGCGCTGACGCGGCAGTTGGCGCTGGAGCTGGCGCCGGCGGTGCGCGCCAATGCCATCTGTCCCGGTCCGGTCCTGCCGCCGCCCAATTACACCCCCGAGCGCATCGAGCGCACGGCGAAGAAGACCCTGCTGAACCGCTGGGGCAGTCCCAAGGATATCACCGACACTGTCCTCTTCCTGGTCCGCTCGGACTACATCACGGGCGAGGTCATCGTGGTGGACGGCGGCGAGCGCTGGGGACACCGCAAGCAGGAACCGGGATGATGTAAGTTCACAAACCATCGTCCATCGTTCGTTGTCCGACTGCCGTCATTCCCTCATCGCTGTAGGCAGGTTTCTCCCACACCGTCATGGTCAAGGGGGAGGAACACATGCATTCCATACTGCCGGGAGAACTCCTGGCCCTGAAATCTAGCCTTTCTGCAGACAGCGGCCCTCTGCGCCGGCTTTCCCCTTGCCCTTTCCTGGGGAAAGGTGCGGCGCGCTCCCTGTCCCTCTTCCATCAGTGCAGTGATACCTTCCTTTCCTCACTGTTGTTATTGGTTCGTACCTTTACCCCACTTGTTCAGGAGAGATGGTCATGATTCCTACCCGCCGGCTGAACCGCATTTTCCGCCCGGATGGCCGGGCGCTGATCGTTGCCATGGACCATGCGTTGATGGATGGCCCGCGCAAGGGGCTGGAGCGACCCGGGGAGACCATCGCCAAGGTGGCCGCCGGCGGGGCCGATGCCGTGCTGACTTCGTACGGCATCGCCCGCCAGTTCGCCGCGGCCCTGGCGCGTGTGGGGCTGATCCTGCGGGCGGACGCCGGCGCCACAAGCCTGGGTACCCCGGGGCCGGCGACCCTCTTCTGGGAGGTCGAGGAGGCCCTGCGGTTGGGAGCGGATGCCCTGGCGGTCTCCGCCTATCCCGGTGCCTCGAACGAGACGCAAACGCTGGAAAACCTCGCCACGCTGGCGGCGCAGGCGCATGCCTGGGGGCTGGCGGTGCTGGGGGAGATGGTGCCGGGTGGGTTTGACAGCGGGCCGGAGTACCGCACGCCGGCGACTATCGCGCTTGCCGCCCGGGTGGGCGCGGAAATGGGCGCCGATATCATCAAGACCCCGTATGTGGACGGCTTCGAGCAGGTGGTGCAGGGGTGCTATGTCCCGATCGTGATTTTGGGCGGGGCGAAGCGCGCCAGCGTGCGCGAGATGCTGGAGGAAATCAAAGCGGCGGTGGACGCCGGCGCGGCCGGCGTCGCCATCGGCCGCAACATCTTTGCCGCCGATGACCCCGCCGCCATGACCGCGGCGGTGGCGGCCATCCTGCACGAGGATGCGACGGTGGAAGAGGCACTGCGTTTGGTGGGGCAAGCGCCGGCGTGAATCTGCCGGCCGATCCACGCATGCCGACCTGCACGGGACCCAGGGAAGGAGGTGATGTGGAGGCCAAAGGGAACGAGAAACAAATCGGTGCACCATTGTCTTGTGTACAACTCTTTCGACTTGAAAAAGGAGGATGTGGCGTATGAAGTCCCGCAAGTTGTTCGCATTGATGTCTGTTCTGGCGCTGGTGATGTTGGTCTTGGCGGCCTGCGCGCCGGCCACCCCCCAGGTGGTGGAAAAGGTCGTGAAGGAGACCGTCGTCGTCACCAAGGAGGTGCCGGTCGTCACGAAGGTTGTCGAGACCCAGGTTGTGGAGAAGGTTGTGGAAAAGACGGTGGTGGCCACTGCGGCCTCTCCGCTCGCTGGCAAGAAGTTCAAGATCGCCGGCGTGTTCCCCGGCCCGGTGAATGATGCCGGCTGGACCACCTCGGCATACCTCTCGCTGGTACAGCTCCGCGACAAGTACGGCTTCGAGATCGCCTACACCGAGAACGTCAAGCCCGAGAACGCCGAGCAGGTCATGCGGGAATACGTGGATGCCGGCTACGACATCATTTATGCCCACGGGTTTGAGTACGCCGACCCCATCTACAAGGTGGCCAAAGAGTATCCCAAGACCTATTTCATCCAGACCAACGGTTCGGCGGCGGACCTGCCCAACCTGTACACGGTCACCTTCTCTGCCGGCGAGGGCGGGTATTTCATGGGCCGGCTGGCCTGCCAGATCACCAAGAGCGGCAAGGTGGCATATATCGCCGGTTCCCAATTCCCCATCCTCTCGCACCACATCAAGATGTCCCGCCAGGCCTGCAAGGACCTGGGCCGCGAGGATGTGCAGATCATCGAGTCCTATGTCGGCGCCTGGGATGACCCGGCCAAGGCCAAGGAGCTGGCCAAGGCCGCCATCGAGCAGGGCGTGGATGTGCTGATCCTCGAGGCGGACATCGGTGATGTGGGCACGGTCGAGGCGGCGAAGGAGGCCGCGGCCGCCGGCAAGTACGTGCGCGTTATCTCCTGGGTGAAGGATAAGAACTATCTGGCCCCCGATATCGTCATCGGCGGGTGGGAGGAGCGCGTGCCGCGCCTGATCGAGTTCTGTGTGGAACGCATCGCCGCCGGCCAGCCGGGCGGGCACTTCGCCCTGGGCCTCAAGGAAGGCGCGGTGGGCCTGAACCCCTTCTACGGCCTGGTGCCGCCTGAGGTGGAAAAGGACATCGTGGACCTGCTCCAGAAGTACCTGCAGGATCCCAAGAGCATCCCCACCCTGGAAGTGCGCACCGACCTGTAAGCGGACCGGTACAGCCGGGGGCAAGACAGCGGAACGGGGCGATCTTGCCCCCGGCATTTCCATGTGAAGGGAGTCATATGGAGAGCCTGTTGCGATTGGAAAAAATCTGTAAGAGCTTCCCTGGCGTGGTGGCGAATGACCATGTGGACCTGGAGATACTGCCTGGGGAAATCCATGCCCTGCTGGGGGAGAACGGCGCCGGCAAAACCACGCTGATGAACTGTGTCTACGGCGTCTATCGTCCTGACAGCGGCACGATCTACTGGAAGGGCCAACCGGTCGAGATCCATCAGGCGCGCGATGCCATTGCGTTGGGCATCGGCATGGTGCATCAACACTTTATGCTGGTGCCGCCCCTGACGGTGGCCGAAAACATCATCCTGGGACTGCCCTCCCCGCGCGAACCTTTGCTGGATCTGAAGAGCGCCTCACAGCAGATCCGAGAGCTGGCTGAGCGCTACGGCCTGCCCATTGAACCGGATGTGCCGGTCTGGCAGTTGCCGGTGGGTGTACAGCAGCGCGTGGAAATCCTGAAGGCGCTCTATCGTCAGGCCGAGCTTCTCATCCTGGATGAACCGACCGCGGTGCTGACGCCGGGAGAGGTGGAAGAGCTGTTCAAGGTACTGCGGGCATTCAAGGAGAAGGGGCTGTCCATCATCTTCATCTCGCATAAATTGGAAGAGGTCATGTCCATCTCGGACCGCATCACGGTCATGCGCGCCGGCAAGGTGGTGGATACCCTGCCGGCCTCCCGCACCAATCCGCACGAGCTGGCGCGCATGATGGTGGGCCGCGAGGTGTTCCTGCAGATAGAGAAGCCCCCGTGCACCCCCGGGGAAGTGGTGCTGGAGTTGGAAAATGTGCGGGCGCGGAGCGACCGCGACCTGCCGGCGTTGAAAGGCGTCTCGTTCCAGGTGCGCGCAGGGGAGATTCTGGGCATTGCCGGCGTGGATGGCAACGGCCAGACCGAGCTGGCGGAGGTCATCGCCGGCCTGCGGCGGGTCACCGACGGACGCATCCGCGTCCTTGGAAGGGACATCACCCACTGCACGCCCAAGGAGATCATTGACATGGGCGTGGCCTTCGTCCCGCCAGACCGCCAGCACATGGGGTTGTTGATGGACTTCACGGTCAGCGAGAACCTGATAGGCAAATCCTTTGACCGGCCGCCGTTCTCCAAATACGGTTTCTTGCAGAAGCAGGCCATTGAGAATTTCTGCGCCGGCGCCATCTACCGCTGTGATATTCGCACGCCCCATGCCCATGTGCCGGTGAAGCTCCTCTCCGGCGGCAATCAGCAGAAGGTGGTGCTGGCGCGAGAGCTCAGCCTGCAGCCTCGTTTGCTGATCGCCGCACAGCCCACGCGCGGCCTGGACGTCGGTGCGACGGAATATATCCACCGGCAGATGGTGGAGGCACGCAGTGCCGGCACTGCTATCCTGCTCATCTCCACCGAATTGGACGAGGTGCTTTCCCTGTCTGACCGTATCGCGGTCATGTATGAGGGGGAGATTATGGGCATTGTGCCGGCGGAGGAGGCGGATCTCCAGCAAATCGGCCTGTGGATGGCCGGCTCGCGCGCCCACCAGGCCGCCGAGACCCCGCAGACGGTGTGAGGGATGTGTCATGTTGAGCACACAAGAAGTGACGAACCGCTGGCAGATAGTATATCGGCGCTTTCTGGAGCGCTCGTTCAATATCCTGATACCCCTGGGTGCCATTCTGGCCGCTTTCCTCATCAGCAGCACGCTCATCATAGCCCGGGGTGCGAATCCCCTGACGGCATATGCGGCGCTGTTCGCCGGCGCCTTCGGCAGTACGAACGCCCTGGCCAATACCATCACCCGAATGGTGCCCATCATCATGACCGGTCTGGCGGTGACCTACGGCTACCGGAGCGGCTTCTTTAACATCGGCGCCGAAGGGCAGTTGTTCATGGGGGCTATGGCGACTACCTGGATGGGCATCACCCTGGTGGGATGGCCGGCGTGGCTGTTGATTCCCGCCAGCCTGCTCGCCGGCGCGCTGGCCGGCTCCCTCTGGGCGCTCATCCCGGGGTACTTGAAGGCCCGGCGCGGCTTCAACGAGGTGCTGACGACCCTTCTGTTGAATTACATCACCATCCAGCTCTTCGAGTTTCTGATTCGCGTGGACCATGTGGTGGGTCCCGGGGCGACGTTCCTCTCCTGGATCGGCCTGAAAGACCCCAGCCAGCCTTTCCCGAAATCGGCTTATATCGCTGAGGCGGCCCGCATGCCCTCCCTGACGAGCGTGATCACCTGGCTGGGGGGAACAACCGAGGACCCAGCCTTACAGCGCTTCACCCTGGCGGCGGTGATCGCCGTGCTGGCCGCTGTGGTCATGTATATCCTGCTCTTCAAGACCACCACGGGTTATCGGGCGCGAGCGGTGGGTGTCAATCCGCGTGCCGCGCAGTACATGGGCATCAACGTCATGCGCACCACCATCACCACGGCGTTGATCAGCGGCGCGCTGGCCGGCATGGCCGGCTCCCTGGAGATCATGGGCTTCCAGCACCGGGTCATCCAGAATTTCCTGGTCGGGGCGGGTTATGACGGCATTCCGGTGGCGCTCATCGGCCAGTTAAATCCGCTGGGGGTGCTGTTGAGCGCGCTGTTCTTCGGGGCACTGCGGGCTGGCGCCAACCGCATGCAGATCGTCTCCGGCGCGCCGGTGTCCATCATCTACGTCATCCAGTCGCTGGCCATTCTGTTTGCCATTGCCGGCACCGTGATTGACCTCCGGCCGCGCCGGCTGAAGCAGGCGGAAATTGAGGAAGCCAAGCGCGTGGAGGCAGAGCTGGCCGCGGAATCTCCCTCTGCTCCAGCGGCGGATATGCTTGGTGAGGAGGTGCGCCATGTTTGAACAGCTTGTTGAAATCTTCACCTCCGTGGCATTTTACGCGGCGGTGATCCGGCTGACTGCGCCGCTTCTGCTGGCGGCCATGGGCGGGCTGGTGGCCGAGCGCGCCGGCATCATTACCTTTGGCATGGAGGGGATGATGCTGATGGGAGCCATCGGCGGCGCGGTGGGGAGCTATTATACCGGCAGTGTGCTGGGCGGATTGGCCTTTGCCATGCTGGCCGGCATGTTCCTGGCCCTCTTGTACGGGGTGATGTGCGTCTCGGTAGGCGCCAATCAGGTCGTCTCGGCGGTGGCGCTGAACCTGGGTGCCCTGGGCCTTTCCAGCACGATCTTCGCCCTGGTCTTCTCCAACCGGGCCGTGGGAGTGGTGACCGAGGTGGTCAGCGTCCCCAGCATGCAGCCGGTGAAAATCCCCCTGCTGGGGGATATCCCCATCCTGGGCGACATCCTCTTCAACCAACTGCCGCTGGTGTACCTGGCGCTGATCTCAGTGCCGATTGTCTGGTTCGTGCTGTACCGCACGACCATCGGGTTGAAGATTCGCTCCGTGGGCGAGCATCCCCATGCCGCGGATACGGTGGGCATCAGCGTGGTGCGGGTGCGCTATCTCAGCGTGCTGTTTACCGGCTTGATGGCCGGCCTGGCCGGCGCCTTGCTCTCCATCGGGATGCTGAACACGTTCCAGGAGAACATGTCCGCCGGCCGCGGGTTCATCGCCTATACGGCCATTATCTTCGGCAAATGGGAGCCGCTCGGCATTTTCCTGGGCACCCTGCTGTTCGGCCTGGCCGATGCCATCCAACTGCGCATCCAGGCGCTGAACCTACCCATTCCATACCAGTTCTGGGTGGCGTTCCCCTATCTGGTGACCCTGCTGGCGCTGGTGCTGTTTGTGGGGAAAGCGACCTGGCCGGCGGCCTCCGGCCAGCCGTTCAAGCGGGAAGGTAAGTGATCCTCTTATGCAAACCTCGCAAAGGAGTGTCATGATGAAGCGCTTCGTGGGACAGGTGGCGGTGATTACCGGTGCCGGCAGCGGCATCGGCAAAGCGTGTGCACTGCGGTTCGCCCAGGAGGGCGCCAACGTCCTGTGTCTGGATGTCAACGATTCCAATAATGAGGCGGCGGCCCAGGAATGCCGGCAGTACGGCGTGGAAGCCCTGGCCATGCACTGCGATGTGACGCGCGAGGAGGACATCGAGCGCGCTGTCCAGACAGCGATGGAGCGCTGGGGGCGCATTGATGTCCTGGTGGCGGCCGCCGGCATCTATCGCGGCGCACCCCTGCCGGAGGTATCCCTGAAACAGTGGCAGTTGGTGATTGATGTCAACCTGACGGGCGTATTCCTCAGCAATCGGGCGGTGGCGCCCATCATGATGAAACAGCGCTCCGGGAGCATTATCAACATTTCCTCCATGGCCGGCAAGACGAGCTGGCCGGCGAGCGCCGAGTATTCCGCATCCAAAAGCGGCGTGATCGGCCTGACCCGCTCCGTGGCCATGGAGCTGGCTCCCTATGGCGCCACCGCCAACGCCGTCTGCCCGGGCAACACCCGCACGGAGATGGTGGAGTACGTCGCCGCCACCATTGCCGCCCGGGAGGGCATTTCCCCAGAGGAATGGCTGAGCCTGCGCGCCAAGGACTGTCCGATGGGCAGGTTTGCCGAGCCGTGGGAGATCGCCGGCGTCGTCGCTTTCCTGGCCTCGGAGGACTCGCGCTATCTCACCGGCCAGGCCATCGAGGTGGACGGCGGCATGGTGATGAGCTGAGCCGGGTTCAGAATGGTCGGGTGAGGCAATAGCGATGCCGGCACTATTGGTGGGAGTGGACATCGGGACCCAGGGGGTCAAGGGCGTGCTGGTGGATGCACAGGGCACGGTGCTGGCTTCTGCCAGCCTGGCGCGCGGCCCTCGCCATCCCAGGCCCGGCTGGGTCGAGATGGACGCCGAACAGGATTGGTGGGCGCCGGCGGCGGAGATCATGCGCCGGCTCACCGCTCAACTCCCCGATCGTGCAGGGGACATCGCCGCGGTGGGGGTATGCGGGCTGGTGCCCTGCCTGTGCCCGATCGACGCGGATGGCCGGCCGCTCCGGCCGGCCATCCTGTATTCGGATAACCGCGCCCTGGAAGAGCTGGCCTGGGCCAACGCGCGCGCCGGCCTGTCGCTGACCGCCGAGGCCGTGGTGCCCAAACTGCTGTGGCTCCAGCGGCACGAACCGGAGGTCTTTGCCCGCACGGCGGCGGTCCTGTCGGCGCATAACTACGTGGTACTGCGCCTGACGGGCCGGCGCAGTATGGATTATGACACGGCCAGCATTATGGGCGGCATCTTCGACCCGCGCGGCCGGCGCTGGGAGGCGCGGACCTGCCAGCAGTTGGGCATCCCAGTGGAGGTCTGGCCTCCACTCTATCCCGCCACCGTAGTGGTGGGCGAGGTAACCGCGGAAGCGGAGCGACAGACTGGCCTGCCGGCCGGCGTGCCGGTCATCGCCGGTTCCGGGGACACCTTCCCCACGATGGTCGGCTGTGGGGCCATTGAGCCAGGGGATGCCATGCTCTCCTACGGCACCACCGGCTTGCTGACCATCACCCGCCGGCCGCTGGTGGAGTCCGCCGGCGGCCCCCATTTCTCCAGCGCGGACGGCACGGCGGCTGTGGATTGGGGCGCCAACATCCTCTCGGCCAGCCGGCTGATAGACTGGTTCCTGCGGGAGTTTGGCGGGGCGGAGCGCCTCGCGGCGGAGCGGTTGGGCGAAAGCCCGTTCGTCCTGCTGGAGCAAGAGGCGGCTCGCATCCCTCCCGGCTCGGAGGGGTTGATTGTCCTGCCGCACTGGTTGGGCCGGCGCACCCCGACGCCCGATGCCACCATTCGCGGTGCTGTGCTGGGGCTCACTCCATCACATACGGCGGCGCATATCTATCGCGCGCTGATGGAATCGTTCGCCTACAACGTGCGGCAGAGCCTGCCGGCGCACCGCCCGAACATCACGCGCTTGGTGGCGACGGCCGGCGGGGCGCGCAGCCGGCTGTGGCGGCAGATCTGCGCCGATGTGCTGGATATACCGCTGGAGTATTTCCCACAGGCCAGCGGCGCGCTGGGTATCGCCTTCCTGGCCGGCTTTGCGGTGAGGCAGGTAAGGGATTTTCCCGCCATCAAGCGCCAGTGGCTGAGGGAGCCAGAGGTGGTCTTCCCGGATGCGGGTGCCCGGGCGGTGTACGACCGGCTGTTCCCCATTTATGAGGAGTTCGATGCGGCAGTGGCCGGCCCCTTCGCCCATCTGGCGGAAATACGCGATAAATGAAAGCCCCTTGAACTTACAAGAGCAGGCGTGTGCCGGCGCATTCCGCCGGCGACAGCAGACAGGCCTGTAATGCTCCAGGGCGCTCGCCGGAGAAAATATGCACCTCCAGGCCGGGGTGCCGGCGCACCAGCTCCGCCATGATGCGCACCTTGCTCCACATGCCGCCGGTCACATCCACCCCATGCGATGAGCCCAGCTCCGCTTCCAGGGCATCCAGTTGTGAAGCGTGAATTTCCGCCAGCAGAGCGGCCCCCTGGTGTACAAGCGGGTCGGCAGTGAAGACGCCGTCCACTGTGCCGGCCAGCAGGATGCGCGTCGGCCGGAGGAGGGGGGTCAGGTAGGCGAACAGCTCCTCGGTGGAGACAATGGTACAGCCCCACTGGTCGTCGAAGGCCACATCGCCGTGAATCACCGGCAGGAGGCCGGCGTCCAGGGCGCGCGCCAGCGGCTCCCAGGCCAGTTCCTGGAGCTGGCCGGCGCGACAGCGGGCCGTGGCGGAGGGCGGGAAGCTGACCGCCGGCAGGCCGGCCTCCACCAGCGCATCAGTGACCAGCCGGTTCAGGCGGGCGGCGGCGGCGCCGGTGGCGGCGAAGCCGTACCAGCCGCGCGCTTCCTCGCCCGGGCGGATGCCGCGGCGGGTGCCGTACTCGCGGCCGGCGAAATGGCCGAAGGAACCACTGCCGTGGCCGACCAGCAGGCGCAGGTCAGGGCGGGTTTGCCGGGCCGCGGCGATCTCCTGCGCCAGCCGGCGGATGACATCCATGCGCGGCGTTTCCCGCCGGCGTTTATCCGTGATGAGAGAGCCGCCCAGCTTGAGGAATATCATCCCTTTCCTGGCCCCTCGCTGGATTTGCGCACGTATACCGTGTCGTCCTCGATGCGCACCCAGTCGCCGGTCGCAATCTGCTCGATGGGGATGAGGTCCACCATGGGGATGCCGGCGATGATAGCCCCAACCGCCACGATGGTCTCGCTCTGGGCGCAGATGATGCCAGCCGGCGCCGTGCCGTTCTTCGCCATGCGGTAGATGGTATAGGAGCCGACGGTGCTCCCCTTGCCGGTGGGGAAGACCAGGATGCGGCCGGCGACGCACATGCCCTCCAACGGATGCCCCGGCTCGATGATGGTGCCGCTGTCCGGGTCCACGCCGCCCAGGAAGCTGATGGGGGCCGGCGAGACCAGCGCCGTGCCCTCGGCGGTGCCGGCTTTGATGACGCGGCCGTGCAGGACCAGTTCCGGGTTCATCATGGGCCTCTCCAGCGTCCGGTGAGGGCGGCTTCCAGGCACTGCTCGGTGGTGCCGAAGCGCGTTTCCAGGCCGGAATGACTGCGGGCATACAGGGCGGCCTTGGCGGAGTTGGTGGCCAGGGAGCGCACACCCAGCAGTTCCACCGGCGCGACGATGACGCAGGTATCCGCCACCACCTGCCCGCCGGCGGCCTCGATCTGCGCCACGATGCCGGCGCGCTCCGCCTGCTCGCGCACCTGGCGCGCGGTGGTAATCCACAAGCGCGTGCGGACATGCCTGCCGGCCAGGAAGCGCGCCACCTCGCCCAGCTCTTCCAGTGAGGCGTGCGGGCATCCCAGGCTGACCAGGTCAATTTCCTCCAGCGGGCCGTTGAGCTTCTGATAGCCGGCCGTGAGGTCGTGAATAGTGAGGACGCGCACGTCCGCCGGCAGGATTTCGGGGAGGCCGGCCTCCGGAGTGAGGCCTTCCACATGGTACAGGGCGACCGCACCGCTGGCGGCCATGGCCGCGCCCAGGGCTTTGAGCGCTTCCTCCGGCCGGCGTGTCCAGCTCAGGTCCAGGCCGCGGAAATAGGGCACGCCGTCGCGCACCAGCTCGCCGGCCAGGGCGCCCAGCGCGCCGATGTCCGCGATGGAGCGCACTGGTGCCCGTACCTCGATCAGACAGGTGGCGCGGCGGTTCTCGTCCAGATGCAGGCCGTAGGCACCGGTGCGGCCGGCGATGGCCGCCGCCAGCGCGCTGGGACCGCCCTCGCGATTGGTGCGCGCGCCCAGGACGGAATTGGCGAAGCTGACCGCGGAGGACTCGCTCCAGGCCACGTGGGAGCCAAAGGCCGGCCGCAAGCCAATGTAGTACGGCGTGCAGGTCAGCGAGGGCGCAATGCCCATGCGGGTGTACGCCTCGATGACCGCTGCCTGGGCACGAGCGAAATCCTCGGGGATGCCCAGCTCCTTCCAGCGCTGGAGGTCCATGCCGGCGGGGTTGAGGAAGGCCGGCACGCGCGCCCGAGCGCCCTCATCGGCCCATTCGCGGAGGAACTGAAGGCCGGCATCACCCAGGTTTTTGTAGCTGACGCCGGCGACCTGCACGCTTTCCACCGGCACCAGATGTCGTGCACCGTAAATCCTGGCCAGCGCCACCACGATTTCCATGGCCTTGCGCACCGCCGGCCCGGCCTCGCCGGCGAGCATAGCCCGTTCTTCTTCTGTCAGACGGACATCCGAGGCGTGGGACATAGGGCCTTCACTCGTAGCGGAAGCGCTGAAACGCTTCGGGATGCCGCGGTCCCCTCTCATCGTCCCAGGGGATGGTGGCATCCACGGCCATTTTGGCCGTGCGGGCCTTCTGGCCCGGGATGTGTTTCGCCGAGGGGTCCAGCGAGCTGGAGGGCTGATCCTGCCAGATGATGATATCGCGATCGGCCTGCACGCGGGTGGCGATAGCCCATTCGACCTCCTGCATGTCGAAGGGGTTGATGTCCTCGTCCACCACGACGACATGCTTCAGCGAGCCGTGGCCGCGGAAGGCCGCTTCGCCGGCCCGCCGGCCGTCCTCGGGGTGGCGCTTGCGTATCTGCACCACCGCATGGAGCCACGAGGCGCCGCCGGGAGTGATCCAGACGTTGAGGCACTCGCATACCTCATTGACGGCGGCAAATATCGTCGGCTCGCGCGGCATACCCATCAGCGTGCGGTGCTCCGGTCCGCCGGGAAGGAGCGCCTGGTAGATGGGATCGCGCCGGCGGGTGATGCGGTCAATCTCGATCACCGGCTGTTTGCGGACGATGTCGAAGGTGCCGGTCAGGTCAATGAAGGGCCCTTCATCCACCAGCTCGTGGGTGATGCGCCCTTCCAGGATGATCTCCGATTCCGCCGGCACCAGCAGGTCCGATCCCAGACAGCGCACCAACGGGGTAGGGGCCAGGGCATGGGCGATGTGGAGCTCGGGGAGGTCGCCGGCAGGGGACATGGCGGCGGCCAACTGCACGCTCAAGGGCGCCCCGATGCAGATGGCGACAGGAACATCCTCCTGCGAGTTCGCCCATACGGTGTGGGTATGCCGGCCTTCCACCAGGCGGGCGGCGAAGCGCCGGCGGTCCAGCCGCATCAGGCGGTGGAAGGCGGCGTTGAGGACCCCGCGCGCCGGGTCATGGACCACGGCGATGCCGGCGGTGACGTAGGGGCCGCCGTCATGCGGCGTGTGCCGCACGATGGGCAGAGCTTCCAGGTCCACCTCCTCTTCCACCACTTCCTGGCAGGGCGCGGAGGTGACGATGGGCGGGTCAGCCGGCGACTCCAGCGCCTTCACCAGGTACGCGCACAACTCCCGTTCGTTAATGCCGAAGGCCAGGGCGAAATAGCGCCGTGAGGCGCAGACGCCGGCGATGACCCGATAGCCGTTCCAGCGGGAGCGGAAGAAGAGAATTTTGTCGCCGGCGCGGTGCATCAGCCGGGCCATGCCCTCGTCCGGCGGCACTGGCGTGTCCACGTGTTCCACCCATTGGCGCTGTTCCGCGAGCAAGATGAAATCGCGCAGTTGCATATGGGTTACTCCCCTCTGGGGTGCGAAGTCACGGTGGTGAAAATGGTGCTTGCTGCGCCGGCGGAGCGCAGTGCGCTTTCCACGCTGGCGGCGCGTTCGGGTGTGACCAGCGCGATGATGTTGCCGCCGCGGCCGGCGCCGCTCAGTTTGGCTCCCAGGGCGCCGGCCTGCCGGGCGATTTCCACCAACTGGTCTAATGCCGGGCAGGAGACGCCCAGCTCCTGGAGCAGGCGGTGGTTTTCGTCCATCAGCCGGCCGAGGGCAGGGAGATTCCCATCCTCGATGTGCCGGCGTGCGGTGTCCACCAGCTTCCCGATGGCGTCGAACAGCGCCTCGTAGCGCGCCGGCTCCCGGCCGCGCGCCTCCCGCACCGCCCCGACTACCTCTCGGGTACTGCTGAAAATGCCCGTGTCCGCGATGATCAAGGGCAGGGGCGCGCCGATAGCGATGATTTGCGGGGGCTGGCCCTTCACGAAATAGACCGGCGCCTCATAGGCGATGACGGTGTTGTCAATGCCGCTGGGGGTGCCGTGGTACAGTTTCTCGGCCTCGAAGACCAGCGCGGAGACCTTTTCTGGCGGCCAGTGGGCGCCGAAATGCCGGCACAGTGCTCGCACGATGGCGGTGGAGACCGCCGCGCCGCTCCCCATGCCCCGGCCGATGGGCAGTGCGGAGCGCACG
>JAPWUQ010000209.1 GCA_028275445.1 Anaerolineae bacterium
ATGGCCAAGCCGAAATTTGAGCGGACCAAGCCGCATGTGAATGTGGGGACGATTGGTCATATTGATCATGGCAAGACGACGCTGACGGCGGCGATCACGAAGGTCTTATCGTTGAAGGGGTTGGCGCAGTTCCGGCCCTTTGATTCGATCGACAATGCGCCCGAAGAGAAGGCGCGCGGCATCACCATTGCCATTGCGCACGTGGAGTATGAGACGGAGAAGCGGCACTACGCCCACGTGGACTGTCCGGGGCATGCGGACTACATCAAGAACATGATCACGGGTGCGGCGCAGATGGACGGTGCCATTTTGGTGGTGGCGGCGCCGGACGGGCCGATGCCGCAGACGCGGGAGCACGTGTTGTTGGCGCGGCAGGTGGAAGTGCCGGCGATGGTGGTGTTTCTGAACAAGGTGGACATGATGGAGGATGAGGAGCTCCTGGAGCTGGTGGAGCTGGAGCTGCGGGAGCTGTTGGACAAGTATGGGTTTCCTGGGGACGAGGTGCCGATTGTGCGGGGCAGTGCGTTGAAGGCGCTGCAGAGCGACTCGAAGGATCCGAATGCGCCGGAGTACCAGTGCATTTGGGAGCTGTTGCGGGCGGTGGATGAGTACATTCCGACGCCGAAGCGGGACATTGACAAGCCGTTCCTGATGCCGATCGAGGATGTGTTCAGCATCAAGGGGCGTGGGACGGTGGTGACGGGTCGTATTGAGCGCGGCATCATCCGGCCGATGGACGAGGTGGAGATTGTCGGTTTGCGGGAGACGCGGCGGACGGTGGCGACGGGTGTGGAGATGTTCCGCAAGGTGCTGGATGAGGGGCGCGCCGGCGACAACGTGGGAGTACTGCTGCGCGGCATTGAGCGGGACGAGGTGGAGCGCGGCATGGTGCTGGCGGCGCCGGGGAGCATCACACCGCACACGACCTTTGACGCCGAGGTGTACGTGCTGACGAAGGAGGAGGGCGGCCGGCACACGCCGTTCTTCAGCGGGTATCGTCCGCAGTTTTACATTCGGACGATGGACGTGACGGGCGAGGTGCAGTTGCCCGAGGGTGTGGAGATGGTGATGCCGGGGGACCGGGTGAACCTGCGGGTGAAGCTGATCGCGCCGGTGGCGTTGGAGGAGGGGTCGCGCTTCGCCATTCGCGAGGGCGGCCGCACCGTGGGCGCCGGCGTTATCACCAAGATCGTCGAATAACTCTGATATCGGGACGGTTACGCTATGGCCAAAAAAGCGGCTCGTATGATCATCACGCTGGCTTGCACCCAGTGCAAGGAGCGTAACTATACGACGGAGAAGAACCGACATAATGACCCGGGGCGTATGGAGCTGAAGAAATATTGCCCGCGCTGCCGCACCCATACCCTCCATCGCGAGACCCGCTAGCGGCGGGGCGTGAGCAAGCTCCTGCCCACGGGCGGATTGCAGGCCAGTAGCTCAATTGGCAGAGCAACGGTCTCCAAAACCGTAGGCTGCGGGTTCGAGTCCTGCCTGGCCTGCCTGAACAGGTAAGAGATAGCAAGGAGCGGAGCACAGAAGGGGCCTGAACGGCTGAGGCCCCCTTCTGTGTGTATAAGCCAAGTATAGGCGCAAAAGGGTGTTGCATGGCGAAAGAACAAGCGACAGCGACCAAAGAAGCCCAGCCGGCCGCCAAGCCGGCGAAACCGGCCAAGCCGGCCGCCAAGCCGGCCAAGCCGAAAAAAGAAAACCGCATCGTGCGCTATTTCAAACAGACTCGCGCCGAACTGCGCAAAGTCACCTGGCCCAGCCGAGAAGAGGCTATCCGCCTCACCGCCATCGTCCTGGGCATGACCATCGTCATGGCGGCGTTCCTGGGCCTGGTGGACTATATCTTTACCAAGCTGTTCGCCCTGTTCCTGTGAGGGAGCGCTCGGCGCGAACCAATTGACGCAGGGAATCGGAAGTGGCACCACGCAAACGGAAGCAGGAGACAATTGAAGAGATGCCGGCCGCCGGCATGACTCCCTCGCCCGCCGACGAGGAAGCTATGGCGCGCGCGGAAGAAGCGCCGGCTGGCGAACCTTCCCCGGAGTCGGCGGCGGAGGAAGAACCCAAGGCGCCGGCGCAGGACGAGCGCCGCTGGTACGTCGTGCACAGCTATTCCGGGTACGAGAACAAGGTCAAACGCAACCTGGAACAGCGCATCGAATCCATGAACATGCGCGATAAAATCTTCCAGGTCGTGGTCCCCACGGTCGAGGAAGTGGAACTGCACGACGGCAAACGGCGCACCGTCGAACGGCGCGTCTTCCCCGGGTACGTCCTGGTGCAGATGATCATGGACGATGACTCCTGGTACGTGGTGCGCAACACGCCGGGCGTGACCGGCTTTGTGGGCATCGGCAACAAGCCCACCCCGCTGAGCCAGGAAGAGGTGGACCGCATCCTGAAGCGCATCCAGGCCCAGGCTCCCAAGATCCGCGTCAGCTTCCGCGTAGGCCAGAAAGTGCGCATCATTGACGGCCCCTTCACCGATTTCGTCGGCACGGTGGACGAGGTGGATGAGAGCAAGGGCAAGGTCAAGGTACTGGTCTCGTTCTTTGGGCGGGAAACCCCCATTGAGCTGGACTTCCTGCAGGTAGAGAAGGTCTAACCGCACGCGGTTGACATCGATGTCTCTTTGAGAGCACGGAGAGCGAACATGGCGAAGAAAGTCAAAGCAATTGTGAAACTGCAGATTCCCGCCGGCAAGGCCAACCCGGCGCCCCCCGTAGGCCCGGCCCTCGGCCAGCATGGGGTCAACATCATGGCCTTCTGCAAGGAATACAATGCCCGCACCGCCTCCATGGCGGGAAGCATTGTGCCGGTGGAAATCACCATCTATCAGGATAACTCGTTTACCTTTGTGCTGAAGACCGCACCGACGGCCGATCTTCTGCGCAAAGCCGCCGGCATCGAAAAAGGCTCCGGCCAGCCCAATCGGGTCAAGGTCGGCAAGGTCACGCGCGCCCAGATCCGCGAGATCGCTGAGATCAAGATGCGCGACCTGAACACCACGGACCTGGAAGCGGCCATGCGCATGGTGGAAGGCACGGCGCGCAGTATGGGCATTACTATTGTTGACTGACAAGCACGACCATGCGCCGGCGTCCGCGGGATGCCGGCTGTGGGAGGGGAGCAGTCCCCGCCAATACCACTGTGGAGGAATCATACATGCCAAAGCACGGGAAAAAGTATCTCGAAGCCGCCAAGCTGGTAGATCGTCAGAAGGAGTATTCGCCGCGCGAGGCGCTGGAGCTGGTGAAGAAGACCCACTACGCTAATTTTGACGGCACCGTGGACCTCCATCTGCGCACCGGCCTTGACCCGCGGCATGCCGATCAGCAGATTCGCGGTGTGGTCCTTCTGCCGCGCGGCCTGGGAAAGCAGGTGCGCGTGCTGGTCTTCGCCGAAGGCGAGGCCGCCCGCATCGCCCAGGAAGCCGGCGCTGATTATGTCGGCACCGACGAGTACATTGAGAAAATTCAAAACGGCTGGCTGGATTTTGATGTTGCCGTGGCGGTCCCGCAGGTCATGGGCAAGGTCGGCCGGCTGGGTAAAATCCTCGGCCCGCGCGGCCTCATGCCCAGCCCGAAGTCCGGCACCATTGTCCCGCCCGAGGACCTGCCCCGGGTGCTCAACGAACTGCGCCTGGGCCGCGTCGAATACCGCGTGGATAAAACGGGCAACATCCATGTCCCCATCGGCAAGGTCTCGTTCCCGGTGGAGCATCTGCTGGACAATATGGCCGCTGTCATGGACGCCATCGTGCGCGCCAAGCCGGCCAGCGCCAAGGGCCAGTACATCCGGCGGGTGACCGTTGCCAGCAGCATGGGGCCCGGCGTCAAAGTGGACGTCAACGAAGCCCTGGCTTTGAAGCCGTCGCTGTAAAGTTGCGTTTCTGACAACCGCATATTTCCTGCCGTACCGCAGACAGCAGGTGCATACGCTGAAACCCATGGGGGCCTGCCGAGGTAGGGCCGAGCATATATCATCGTGAGATGAGCTCTCGCGCCTTTGCCGCGGCATGTCCCGGCAAAGGCGTTTTTGTTGGGGGCCGGCGGGAATGAATCAGCAGTTCACCCCACTCTCGTGGGCACGTAACGGATTAGGAACGGATGAAACCGAAAGGAGGTGATAGCCCTTGCCGCTAACACGTGAGAAGAAAGAGCAGATGGTGGCGGAATATGTCCGCCTGTTTTCCAACAGCCAGGCGCTGGTCGTGGTGGACTACCGCGGCCTGCCGATGAAGGTCATCAACAAACTGCGCGCCGACATCCGGCCGGCCGGCAGTAAGTTCATGGTGGTCAAGAACACCCTGGCGCGCATCGCCCTCCAGCAGGCCGGCCTGGCTGTCCCGCAGGACCTGCTGAAAGGGACGACCGC
>JAPWUQ010000002.1 GCA_028275445.1 Anaerolineae bacterium
ATCAGATCACGGAGCCGATCCTGTCGCCCATCCGCCGGGTGGTGCCCCTGATCGGGATGCTGGACATCAGCCCGATTATCGCCATCATCTTGCTGGAGCTCCTCCGCAACCTGCTGATCTCTGTCATCGCCAGCGTGCTCTGACGCCGGCACAGGAACTTCTTCTCCGCCGCCAGCGTCTCCCATATGCAGTGTACCAGGGAACACCTGGTTGTCAGGAGGGAATCCGATGGGCAAGATGACAAGATGGTGGATCGCTGGCCTGGCGGCGGTGCTGGTGCTGGCCGGCTGTGCCGCGCCGCAGGCGGCGCCGGCCACGAAACAGTTGGAAACTGCGCCGGCCGGCACAGGAACGCCCACGATAGAGGAGACAGTGAAATTCCAGCAAGAGGCTGTGGCAGACCTGGCCCAGCGCCTCCAGCTTGCGCCGGAGGATATTACCGTCGAGTCTTCCGCCGTCGTCGAACTGACCCCCGATGACCTGCGCTGTCCGGGCGCCGGCGAGCTGGATAAGACCCTGCCGGCGCAGGTCATGGGCCAGGAAATCGTGCTGAAAAGCGGCGACCAGCGCTACCTGTACCGGGGCTACGGCAAGCGGGTGATCTTCTGCGGGGAACTGCCGCCGGCGGGTTCCACACCCCAGCCGGCGGGGGGAGAAGAGGCCGTGAAGTCGCTGGACGAGCAGGGTCAGCGCATGCTGGAGCAGGCGCGGCAGGAGCTGGCCGGCAAGCTCGGGGTCAGCCCGGCGCGCATCCAGGTGATCAAGGCGGAACCTGTCCTCTGGCCGGACACCAGCCTGGGCTGTCCTCAGCCCGGCATGATGTACGCACAGGTGGTTACCCCGGGCTATCAATTCATCCTGGAGTACGAGGGCAAGCAGTACGACTACCACGCCGGCCGCGGCCATCTGGTCCTGTGTGAGTGACCGCGTTTACCTCAATGGATAACAACAAGGCCAGGGAGGACATTCCCTGGCCTTGTTGGTTTCAGCGGCTTGTGTCAGTGCTTATTTGCCCCACTTTCGTCGGGCGAAGACGGCCAGGCCGGCCAGTCCCGACGCCAGCAGAGCCAGCGTGCCGGCCTCCGGAATCTCCGGCGGCAGGGTCACGCTCACCTGCCCATCGCTCACCGTCGCCGGAATCTGCGCCCCCTCGGAGTTCACCAGGATGGCATTGGTGATATCCACGGCCGAGGAGCCGTCCTTGAGGGTGTCGAAGCGGACGGTGAAGAGGGTGCCGGAACCGCTGACGGCCGGCGCCGGCGCCAGCAGGGTCACCGCATAGTCAATGGTGCCGGCGGTGTTGTCGTGATGGGAGATGACACTGCTGTGGGCCGGGTCCAGCAGGTCGCCGGAAGTCACCGAGGCCACCTTGAGCACGGTGGGATCAAAGTGGATGTGCACTTCGGCGCCGTACAGGCCCGTGACGTTGTTGATGCGGATGGCCACCTGCGCCGGCTGGCCCATCTCCACGCTTTGCGTGGCCGGGGAGACCACGACAGAGGCGCCGGCCTGCGCATAGGCATAGGCCACCAGCCCCAACAGAGCCGCAATCGTTATGATCATTGCCAAACTAATTCGTTTCACGCTTCTCGCTCTCCTTTCCGCCGGGATGTCCGCATGGCTGTGCATATACCGAGACCTACCCGGCAGTGTACCGAATGTGCCGATTTCTGTCAAGCTCCCCTATCCCTCGGGTCGGGGAGAGGCCCAGGGAGGGGAGTTCTCCCCTCCCTGGGCGCTACAGGGTTCACTGCCAAGGTGTCGGTGAGGTCGCGCCAAAGTTCGCGCCCACCAGCACCAGGTCGAAGATGTTGACCGTGCCGTCGCCGTTCAGGTCTGCCCGCGGGTCGCTGGGCGGCGTGGTCCCGAAGGCGCTTCCGACGATGGCCAGGTCCTGGGCGTTGATGATGCCGTCGTTGTTGACGTCACCACCGCGCAGTTTGCCCGTGGGGACGGTGACCTGCTGTTCGGGCAGGACGTTCACCTGCACCGCGGCATCCAGGTAGCCGTCGAAGGAGGCGGTGAGGGTGCGGGTGCCCATGGGCACGTCGGTGATGACGAAGTTGCCGGCGGGATCGGTGACCGTGGCGGTGATGCCGTCAATGGTCAGCACCACACCTCTGGCGTCACTGCGCCCCTGCAGGGTGATGCGGCCGGCGACCGTGCCCAGGTTCGTCAGCACAGTGAAGGCACCATCGTGCAGCCAGACCGGCTGGGCATGGCCCTCCGCATCGGAGAAGGTGGCGCCGGTGAACGCGACCTCCGAAGTGCCGACGCCCACGCCCTCGAACTCGATGGTGACCAGGGTGCCATCGCCGTTGACCGGCGCGGCCGGCGCCAGCAGGGTGATGGCGATGTCAATCTTGCCCAGGGAGTTGTCGAAGTTCAGCAGTGCCGTGCTACTGCCGGCCGGCAGGAGATCGCCCTGGGTGATCGACTTCACATGCACCACGCGAGGATCGAAGGTCAGGTGCGCTTCGGCGGCATAGAGGTTCTCGGCGCCGGTGACCTCCAGGTCCACGGACTGGGTCTCGCTGACGCGGAACTGGGCGCTGGCCGGCATGACGGCCATGCTGGTCTTCGGCGTCTTAAAGGTGACGGGGATGGCCACGGCGCCTGGCGCCACGGAGGGGCCGAGCAGTACCATGCCGTAGGCCTCCATGCCCGGCTCGATGGACGGCACGTTCCAGGCCAGGTTGAAGGAGATGGGTGTGTGGGCCGGGAACGGTCCGACGGGCGCCGCCGGCACGGAGAGATCGCGTCCCTGGACGGCGTTGACCGTCATGTCAAAGACGTCGCTGGCGCCCGAGATGCCCCAGCCGTGCACCTGGATGCGGTACGCGCCGTCGGGCGGGAAGTTGATGGTCACCCGCTCCTGGTCGGTGGGCGTGGTGGAGGAGCCGACCCGCTCGCCAGGGCACTCGAAGACACCGTCATGGTTGGCATCATAGTAGACGTACAGGTCAATGTCACTGCCGTGGGCGGTGTTCTCCGTCCAGACGTCCAGCAGAGCGCCGTGTTCGATGGTCAGGTCATGGGTGAAGCTGGCGCTGCAGGGATCGTCCGGGTTGTCCTGGCTGATGGGCTGTTCGGTCAATACCTCCGGCACGCTCAGGCCAAAGCCATCCACCGACAGGTCTGCCAGGTTCAGGGAGGAGACGACCTCGATGGGCAGGCTTCCCGTTGCCTGGGTGGTGAAGATCTCGATGGGCGACGGCTGGGCGCGGATGGTGCCCACCTGGCCGGCGATGGCCTCGCTGACGTCCTTGCCGGCGAAGATGACGGTGTGCAGGAGCACCGCGTTCAGGCCGGCGCGGCCCTCGGCAGAGACGATCTCATGCTGGGCACCGGTGGCGGTGTTGAACACCCAGGTGCCGGCGCCGATGTTGGTATTGGTACTGCGCCCAGTGTAGTCCAGAGTGTACGGGCCGTAATAGTCCGGCTGGTACCAGCGATCCTCCGGGTCGGAGGTGAACTGGTCGGGCGCAGGGCCGAGCACGATGGTGTCCACGTCGGTGGGCACGTTGTCCCAGCGGGTGTCCACCAGGAAGTTGGTGCCGGCCGGCAGGTCATCGGGCACGTCGAAGAAGTAGAAGCGCCAATCGCCGGTCTCAGCGCGCCAGCCCTGGTCCATGGCACCGAAGATGCGCCCGTTGTCATACGGATGGACCGAAGCCGGCGGCCCGCCGAAGACGAAGTTCGGCGAGGGAGCCGCTACGTTGAAGACCACGGGGATGGTGGTGACATGCGGCTCATGCGCACCGTCGCCGGGGTCGGAGACCAGGATAGCGCCCTCGTAGAAGCCGACGGGCATATCGGCGGGGATGCGCACGGTGGCGGTGAATGCCGCCTCGCCGCCGGCGGGCACGTGCACCTCGATCTCGGGGGCACCCTCTTCGCCGAGGCCCAGCACATCCCACGGCATATGGCGGTAGAACTCGACGCGGAACTTGAGATGGGTGACCGGCACGCTGGCATTGCGCCGGCTGTGCTGGAGACCCAGCCAGATGCCGTCATGCATGCGTTCCAGCGGCTTGTGGATGGTCACCATCTCGGTCGGGGAAGCGCTGTGCAGGTAGGCAAAACGCATGTACTCGCCGCCGTCCACCTCACAGCCGGCACTGCCCCAGCCGCCCGGACAGTTCACCGTGCCGTTGCCGTTGAGGTCGGTCCAGAGGTTCCCATCCCCGTTGACATCGGTCCAGTCATAGATCACCATGCGCCAGATCTGGTTGGTCTGGGCGTTGTAATCCCCTTCGGGGTCGAACTCATCCCACGGCATCGCCATGCGGATGATCATCAGGTCGGTACCCTCGGGGACGTCCGCGCTCAGATCGCGCAGGAGGTAGTTCGGGCGGTTGAAGTTGTAGGCATCCTCTTGACCCATCGGCGAGGATGTCCATTCGAAGCTCATCTCGCCGATCTTGACCAGCGTATCGGACGAGACAGTGGCATGGACATCAGCAGTGCCGGGGTTGGTCAGGGTGAACTCGCCCGTGTAGGTCTTGCCGGGGAAGACGACCTTGGCGAAACCGGGGAAGATGTCGCCGCGATAATCGCCGACCGTCCAGTTATCGGGGGTGGCGAAGACGCCGTACAGCCCGCCGGCCAGGTCGGTGGCGCGATCGGCGTTCACGCGGCCGGCGCCCTGTATCACCACATCGTTATCGGTAGTGGTGGCGCCGGACATGAAGATCGCGCGGGCCTCCGCCCAGGTCGGCAGCCGGCCGTGTGCCTTCAGGAAGGCATCATAGACCAGGGCCAGGTTGCCGGCGGCAACGGGGGTCGCCCGGCTGGTGCCGCCCCAGGTCTCCCAGGCCGTCCAACCCTCACCCCACTCGTTCAGCGGGATGTCGCCCGAGGCATAGGCGCCGCTGGCCACCACCTTCACGCCCACATTGCCCTGTGCGCTCGGGCCGCGGCCGGACCACGGCGTGACATCGCCGTAGGTGATCTGATCCATAGTGGTGGCCGAGTCCCAGCCGGTGGAGCCCATCTGGGTGGAGGCGCCGACGCCGATGAAGGAGTCATCCTCCGGCGAGGTAATGGTGCCGTAGCCCGGAGCGCCGTTGCCAGTGGCCACCAGGACGCTCATGGTGGGGTTGTACAGGCGCTGGCGGGTGGACATCATGCGGGATTCGTAATCCCAGCCGTCGTTGTCGGTGGCGGAGTTCCCCCAGCTATTGCTGGCGATGTGGACCTCATCGCCGGTGCGCACGCGGCCGTCCAGGCCGTACACCATGCAGAGATACATGTCGTAGGTCGAGTCGCCGTAGGTGTAGAAGTCGCCGGCGCCGACCAGCGCCACATCACGGCCGCCGCCCACCACCATGCCGGTGAATGGGGTGCCGTCGCCGGCCGGCTTGTACGGCGGCGCGCCGCCGTCAATGACGCCCTGGCCGGCCACCGCTGAGGCGCACAGGGTGCCGTGATCGCCGGCGCCCGAGTGGGTGGGGTCGTTCAGGAAGAAGGCCACCAGACTGCCGGCGGGATCCGGCTCGAAGCCCCACAGCCAGCCGAAGGGCACGGTATGCTCGCCGTCGGCGATCCAGTAGACCAGGCCGCCGGAGACATCCGCAAAGCCATCGCCGTCCAGGTCCCGATACGAGACCGGGTCTTCCTTGGTGCACGGCTTCTCGTTGGTGAAGTCGTAGTCGTCGTCCAGGTCCACGTATACCGTGTCGTAGACGCCCGGCTCATGCTCGTCCACCAGCAGGACGGCGACGCGCTCCCCCCACCACCACTGCCGCAGGGAATCATCGGGATGGGAGCCGATGCGGTAGACCCCGCTCAGGCTGGTGCCGGTCAGGGTATAGGTGTGCGGCTCGGAGGCGCCGATGGGCTGATAGGTGGGGTCCTCCTCGGTGATGGTCTTGGTGGTATCCACGTACCAGGTCATGCCGCTGGCGACGTAGTCATAGCCCAGGTAATAGTCATAGGCCTTGAGGAGGAGGGAATAGGTGTCGATCATGATGGGCCAGCCCTCGTAGTCGCCGAAGGGCTGTACCGCCCAGGTGCCCATCAGGTCCGGGTGGGCGAAGTCAATGCCGGAGTCCACCACGGCCACGCGGATGCCCTCGCCGGTGAATCCCTTCTCCCAGGCGGCTTTGGACTTGTGGTTGTCCAGGATGTCGTGCCAGCCGGCCGCGCCCACGCCACTGCCCTCGGGTTTGGCCTTGGTCTTGCCGGCGGCGATCTCCGCCAGTTTGGCCTGCACCGCCTCGCGCCCCAGCGGCTTGGCCGGCGCATCCGGGTCGCGATAGAGCGGCGGCTCCACTACCGGCTCAAAGGGGAGGATGACATTCACCGCCGGATTGTTGGCCAGTTTGGGGAGCACGCCGGCCTTGACGTAGCCGTACACGGTGGTGAAGCCATCATCGGAGAAGGGGCGGATCAGGGGCTCGCGCAGATAGCGGGTGATATCCACGCCGTTCTTGACCCGCAGGATGATGTGGAACTCCTCATCGGCCGCGGCAGTGGCCAGTCGAGCCCGCAGTTTGGGATGCACCTTGGCCATGCCGGCGTCCGAGGCGCTGACCGCGCTCACTGCGCCATCAGACGCTGTGGGCGCGGATGCCGGCCCTGCCGCCGAGGGGACAGCGGAAAGAGGGATCAACAGTGCGAACAGCGCCAGGATACATAGCCATCGCCATACACTTCGTCTCATGTCGTTCCTGCTCCTTTCATGCATGAACAATGCAGAGATTCGGGGGAACAGACAGCGGGCGCGTTTCAGCCTTCCACATCACCTCCTTTCCAGGTTGCGGGGAACATAAGAGACCAACATCGGCTCCTCAACTTGTGATTGGGCTACTGATCAGGAAATATCACCGCGCCCTCGGAAGGGCGAAAAGGCACAAAAATGGGTCCGGTATCTGCTTGTCAGCGATTCGCCAATTACCGCAGTGTGGTCGAGAATCCCACCCCCGAACTCCAGCGGGACCGCAAGACTGCACTTCCGTTGCAGGACAGCGTGTGATGAGGAAAGGCATGTGTTCAAATGTTATTATAGCCATATTCGCGGGAAAAGTCAACGCCAATTTGGCGGGGATGCGAAAGCTGAAACCCCGGGAATGGGTGTGCAAGTGATGAAGGCTTACCCGCCGAACAGCACAGCCAGCGTGCCCTGCACCAGGTTGAAAAGCCAGGTGGGATACAATCCCAACAGGACGGTGCCCAGGGCGGCGATGCCCGTGCCGATGGATAGGCCAAGACAGCGCGCCGGCTCCACCTCTTCCGCCGGCCCAGCCAACGCCATACGCGCCACCACCCGCAGGTAGTAATAGGCCGAGATGACGCTGTTGATGACGCCGATGATGGCCAACACCATCAGGCCGCTCCGCACCGCGGCGCTGAAGACGTACAGCTTGCCGAAGAAGCCGGCCAGCGGCGGTACCCCTGCCAGGGAGAACATGAACACGGTCATGGCGGCCGCCAGCCACGGCCGGCGGTGAAACAGGCCGCTCATGCGCGCCAGCTCCACGCCGGCGGCATCCGCTTCGGCGCGCTCCAGCGCGATCAACACCGCGAAGGCGCCGATGTTCATCAGCGCGTAGGCCATCAGGTAAAAGAGCACGCCGCTGACGCCGGCCTCGCCGGCCGCCACGCCCACCAGGATATAGCCGGCATGGGCGATGCTGGAATAGGCCAGCATGCGCTTCACATTCCCCTGCGCCAGCGCCGCCAGGTTGCCCCAGGTCATGGTCAGCACTGCCAGGATGCCAACCGGCCAGACCCACCAGGCATACAGGGCCGGGAAGACTGTGACCAGCACCCGCACCAGCGCGGCGAAGCCGGCCGCCTTGGCCCCGACCGACATAAAGGCGGTCACCGAGGAAGGCGCGCCCTGATAGACATCGGGCGTCCACATGTGGAAGGGCACCGCCGCGACCTTAAAGGCGAAGCCGACCAGCAGGAGCGCCAGGCCGCCGATCAACATCGGGTCGGCGGGCTTCTGCGGGACCGCCGCGGCGATGCCGGCCAGGTAGGTGCTCCCCGTCGCGCCGTACAGCAGGGCCATGCCGTACAGCAGGAAGGCCGAGGCGAACGCCCCCAGCAGGAAATATTTCATGGCCGCCTCGCCGGAGCGGAGATCGGTCGTGCGGATGCCGGCCAGGGCATACAGCGCGATGGAGAGGATTTCCAGCGAGAGGAATAGGGTCATCAGATGGGTCGCCGCGCCCAGGAACATCATCCCGCTGGCCGCCAGCAGGAGCAAACCGTAGTACTCGCCGGCCGGCAGTTCCACCCGCACGACATAGTCCAGGGAAATGAGCAGGGCTAGCACTGCCGCCGCGCTCACCACCAGGCTGATCACCAGGGCAAAGCGGTCGGCCGCGGCCATATGCTGGAAGGTCGGCGCGCCTGAGCCGGCCAGCATGCCGGCCGCGGCGGCAAAGGCGGCCAGGGCGCCGGCCAGCGCCAGCAGTCCGATACCCTTTCGGTCCTTCCATACCAGGTCCGCCAGGAAGACGGCCAGCGCGGCCGCCAGCATGATCATCTGGGGCAGAATGCTCACCACCTGTACGTCCGCGATGTTCATTTCCTCTCCTCAGAAACTAGCTTCAACGAAATGCCGGCCCAGGGTCCGCCGCCCCATCAAGGGAGCCAGGCCACAGCGGCCGCCTGCCCCACCAGGGCATCAATGGTCGCGCCGGCCGGCCCCAGGATCAGGTTCGGGAACACTCCCAGGATAATAATGAGCACCAGCAGGGGCACCATGACCAGCAGGTCCGCGCCGCGCATATCCGGCACGTCGGCGTTGCGTCCCTCCGCCGGCCCCTGCATGATGCGCTGGAAGGTCCACAGCATATACCAGGCGCCCAGGATCATGCCCAGCGCGCCCAGCACGGCATAGGCGCGCACCGATTGGAACAGGCCGACCAGGAGCAGGAACTCGCCCACGAAGCCGTTGAGGCCGGGAAGCCCCACCGCACCCAGCATGGCGATCAGGAAGCATACGCCCAGAAGCGGCGCCGGCTTCCACAGGCCGCCGAACTCGGCGATCAACCGGGTGCCGCGGCGCTCCTCCAGCATCCCCACGATCAGGAACAACGCCGCCACGTAAATGCCGTGGCTGACCATCTGCATGACCACGCCGGCCAGCGACTGTGCGTTCGCCACCACCACGCCCAGCACCACCAGCGATAAATGGGCCACGCTGGAGTAGGCGACCACCCGCTTCACATCCTTCTGCATCAGCGCCGAGAGGGAGGCGTAGAGGATGCCGATGATGGCCAGGACGGCCAGCCAGGGCGCGGCCGTGCGCAGTCCCTCCGGGAAGAGCTGGAGGCCGAAGCGCACGAAGCCGTAAATGCCCATCTTGGAGAGCACGCCAGCCAGCAGAACCGTCACCGGCGTCGGCGCTTCACCGTAAGCATCCGGCAGCCAGGTGTGGAAGGGGAACACCGGCACCTTCACCGCAAAGGCCAGCCCGAACATGGCGAACAGCCAGAGCGGCGCCGGCCAGGGCAGGTTCAGCCCGCGCAGGGTCTGCCAGTCAAAGGTCCAGGCCCCTGTGCTTTGATAGGCGAAGTAGCCCAGGGCCAGGATGGCGACCAGCATCAGGGCACTGCCGGCCATGGTGTAGATGAAGAACTTCACCGTGGCGTAGGCCCGCCGTTCCCCACCCCATCTGCCGATGAGGAAATACATGGGGATCAGCATGGCCTCCCAGAACACGTAGAAGAGCACCAGGTCCAGCGCCAGGAAGACGCCCAGCACCCCGGTCTCCAGCAGTAACAGCCAGAAGAAGTAGCCCTGCACGGCGGAACGGCTCGCCTCATCGCTCCCCACCGGCTTCCACGATGCCAGCACGGCGATGACGAAGAGCAGTGCGGTGAGGGGAAGCAGGAACAGCGAGAAGCCATCCACCCCCAAGCGGTAAGAAATGCCCAGCGTCGGTATCCAGGGGAGGTGCTCCTCCCACTGCATGCCGGCCTCCGCCGGCCGGAACAGCGCCACGGCCGCCAGCGTCAGCGCCAGCACTGCCAGCGTAACCCCCAAGGATATCCCTCGGATGCTCGCGTGCGCCCGCTTATCCCACACCAGCACCAGCAGAGCGCCGGCCAGCGGCAGGAACACGATCAGGCTCAATAAGGGAAAACCCGCAGAATTCATCAGGCCCCCACTCCCTTGCACCAATTACCGCAACAGGAAATATCCCAGGATGATCACCACGCCCACCAGGATGCTCAGGGCGTACGAACGCACCCGGCCGGTCTGGAGCGTGCCCAATCCCTCTCCGCACACGCCGGCCAGCCGCGCCAGTCCGTTGACCGCCCCATCCACCACCTGCGGGTCGAACAGCTCGGCGATGAAACGCCCCACCCGCCGCAGTGGCTCCACCACTACCGCCATATAGAACTCATCCACGTAGTACTTGCGGCTCAACAGGGTGTACAGCGGGGCGTACTGCCGGCTCAGCCGGGCCGGCGCTTCCGGCCGCACCACGTAGAGGTAATAGGCCAGGGCAATGCCGCCCAACGCCACCACCGCCGACACAGCCAACAGCACCCATTCCAGCGCGCCGGCCTCGGCGATGTGCCCGGCCGGCAGTACCGGTTCCAAATAGCCCTCCACCAGCGAGAGCCGCGGCAGGCCGATATAGCCGCCGACCACCGCCAGCACCGCCAGGATGAGCATGGGGACGGACATCACCGCCGGCGCCTCATGGGCGTGCTCCCACAGCTTCTTCTCCGCCCGGGTTTTCCCCCAGAAGGTCACGAACAGCGCCCGGAAAATGTACACGGCGGTCAGCAGAGCGGTCACCAGGCCCACCAGCCACAGCACCGGCGAGCGAAGGAAGGCGCGCCACAGGATCTCGTCCTTGCTGAAGAAGCCGGAGAACAAGGGGACGCCGGCCAGCGCCGCCGCGCCCACCGCAAACACCGCATACGTCGTGGGGAGCTTCTCCCGCAAGCCGCCCAGCTTCATGATGTTGATCTCGCCGGCCAGGGCATGCATCACACTGCCGGCGGCCAGGAACAAGAGCGCCTTGAAGAAAGCGTGCGTCGTCAGATGGAACATGCCGGCGCTGTATGCCCCGACCCCCACCGCCAGGAACATGTAGCCCAACTGGCTGATGGTGGAATAGGCCAGGATGCGCTTCAGGTCCTTCTCCACCAGCGCCATGGTGGCGGCGAAGAAGGCCGTCGCCGCGCCGATGGAGGCCACCACCGTCATGGTGGCCGGCGCCATGTCGAACAGCACATGGTTGCGCGCCACCATATACACGCCGGCGGTCACCATGGTCGCCGCATGGATGAGGGCCGAGACCGGCGTCGGGCCTTCCATAGCGTCCGGCAGCCAGATGTAGAGCGGGATCTGCGCCGACTTGCCCGTGGCGCCCATGAACAGCAGGAGGGTGATGGCCGTCACGACCGCCGGCCCCAGCACGCCCGGCGCCCGCCGGAACACCTCGCTGAACTGCAGGGTGCCGAATGTGGCGAAGATGAGCATGATGCCCAGGGCAAACCCCACGTCGCCCACCCGGTTGACGATGAAGGCTTTTTTGCCGGCGTCCGCCGCCGACTTCCGCTCAAACCAGAAGCCGATCAGCAGGTACGAGCACAGGCCGACCCCCTCCCAGCCCACGTACATCATCAGGTAATTGTTCGCCAGCACCAGGATGAGCATGGCGAAGACGAACAGGTTCAAATAGGTGAAATAGCGGGCGTAGCGGGGATCCTCGGCCATGTAGCCCACGGAATAGATATGGATGAGAAAGCTGACGCCTGTGACCACCGCCGCCATCAGGGCGGACAGCGGGTCCAGCAGAAGGCTGAACTCCACGCGGAAGTTGCCGGCGCGGATCCAGGTGAACAGCGGTTGTTCGATCCCTTTACTGCCGGCGACGCCCACGAGCACCCCCAGGGCCACCAGGAACGACAGGCCGATGGCGGAGCAGGCCACCCAGCTCACGACCCGCTTGCCTATGCGCCGGCCGAAAAAGGCGTTCACCAGCACGCCCAGCAGGGGGAACAACAGCATCAACCATGCATACGCAACCATCCAATCCTCCTCAAACGTCCGTGGAAGGCGGCCGCCGGGGCCTTTCTTCCATCAGCCCTTCAACAGGGAAACATCGTCCACATCGGTAGTGGCCCTGTGGCGGAAGATCGAGACGATAATGCCCAGGCCGATGGCCACCTCAGCCGCCGCCACCGCCATCACCATGAAGACGAAGATCTGGCCGTCCAGCGACTGCAACTGGCGGGAAAGGGCGATAAAGGTGAGGTTGACGGCGTTGAGCATGATTTCGATGCACATGAAAATGACCAGGGCGTTGCGCCGCAGAAGGACGCCGGCCGCCCCAATGGTAAACAGCACCGCGCTCAATATCAGCAGATAGCGGATGGCATCCACGCTTTTCCCTCCCGTGCTATTCTTCCTGGGACCGCCGGCGTGCCCGTGCCAGCGCCACCGCGCCCACTATGCCCACCAGCAGGAGCACGGAAGCCAGCTCGAAGGGCAGTATGTAGTCCAACAGGAGTGTGGCGCCCAGGAGCTGGATATGGCCGGTCTGGGCAATGGCCTCGGGTGTCACCGTGCCGCGAGCGCCGGCCACCCCTGTCATGCGCGCCACCAGGTAGGCGATCTCGGCCAGGAAGATCACGGCCAGCGCCCCGCCGGCCGCCGCAAAGCCGGGGGACAGCCGACCCTGCTCCGCCGGCCGCCGGCCCCCCACCAGCATCAGCGCGAACAGGAAGAGCACCACAATGGCGCCGGCATAGACGATCAACTGGGCAATGCCCAGGAACTCCGCGCTCAGCATGATGTACATGGCCGCCAGCGCCACAAAGTTCACCAACATGCCCAGGGCGCTGTAAACCACCTGCCGCGCCAGGATGACGCTGAGCGCGCCGGCAATGGCAACGGCACCGAAGATGATGAACAACACAGTTTCCAAGGGGGTTGCGGTCATATGTGATATCCCCATCACACCTGCTTGACGATGACATGTGGGTGGGCCGGCTCCAGCAACTGCTCCTTGGAATAGACCAGTTCGTGCCGGCCGAAATCCGCCAGGGCAAACTCGTGTCCCATGACGATGGCGCCCTTCGGGCAGGCCTCCTCGCAGTAGCCGCAGAAGATACAGCGCGTCATGTTGATCTCATAGCGCTTGGCATACCGCTCGCCCAGCGAGACGGGGTGCTCCGGGTCATTCTCCGCCGCCTCCACGTATATGGCGCCGGAAGGGCACACCGCCGCGCACAGGCCGCAGGCGACGCATTTCTCCAGCCCGTTCTCGTAGCGCTGGAGCTCATGCCGGCCGCGGAAGCGCGGGTATATCTCCGGCGGCTGTTCGGGATACTGCACCGTCACCGGCTTCATGAACAGATACCGGAGGGTGATGCCCATCGCCCGCAAATGTTGGATCAAACCCTTGACAGCGTTCACCAGTGCTGACATGCACATCCACCCCTGCAGGGAAAATCGCTCAGGCCACCAGCGCCACCACGACCGCCGTCACCGCCAGGTTGGCCAACCCCAGCGGCAACAGGAACTTCCAGCCGAACTTCATCCACTTGTCGTAGCGCACGCGGGGGATACTGGCGCGCACCCAGATGAACACAAAGAGCACCACGGCGGCCTTCACACCCAGCCACACCAATTGTAGAAGTGGACTGAGATGGGCGAACGGCCCCTGCCACCCACCCAGGAACAGCGTGGCCACCAGGATGCTCATCACAATCATATTGATGTATTCCGCCATGAAGTAAATGGCGAATTTGATGCCGCCGTATTCCGTGGAGTAGCCGGAGACCAGCTCGTTCTCCGTCTCGGGCATATCAAAGGGAGAGCGGTTGATCTCCGCCATGCCGCTGATAAAGTAGATCAGGAAGCCCACCGGCTGGAGGACAATGAGCGGCAGGGTCCGCTGAGCGGCGATGATGTCGGCGAAGCGCAGGGAGCCAGTGATGGCGGCAATGCTGGCCAGCGCCAGCCCCATGGGAAGCTCATAGGTGATGACCTGGGCGGTACTGCGCAGGGCGCCCAGCAGGGAGAAGTTGTTGTTGGAGGACCAGCCGCCCAGGAAAATGCCGTACAGGCCCAGGCCGGCCACGGCCACCACGTACAGCACCCCGACGTTCACATCGCCGATCACCATGGTGATCTTGCGCCCCCAGGCCATGAAGCTGTCGCCCACCGGTATCACGCCGAAAACGATGAGGGAGCCGGCCACCGCGATGCCCGGACAAATGACATACAGCCACTTGTCCACTTCGGAGGGGATGACCTCCTCCTTGAAGATGGCCTTGAAGGCGTCGGCGATGGGCTGGAGCAAGCCGAAGGGGCCGGCACGGTTGGGGCCGTAGCGCCGCACGAACCGCCCCACCAGCTTGCGCTCCACATACGTCATGTAGGCGAACGCCAGGAGCAGGACGACGATCACCACCAGGCTTTTGATGGCAGGAATCAGCAGGGCATCAATCCAATCCATAGGTTTCCCCTGTTCTCCCCATGCACGGCCCAGGACAATCAGCCGGCCAGGCTGACATGGGCCTCATAGACCGTCAAACGCTCAGGCTCGAGCTTGCGCAGGGCGCCGGCCTCCCCGAGCACCCCATAAGAAAGGCCCTCATAGCCCGGCACACAGCGGGCGATCTCGGCAAAGACCTCCTCCGCCGAGGAGAAGTTCCAGCGGCCGGCCTCCCCCAGCCGGGCTCCCAACTGGGTCAGGATCCACCAGGCCGGCCGGCTCTCGCCCATGGGGCGCAGGGCGGCGCGCGCCCACTGCACCCGACCGGTCAGGTTGGTGAAAGAGCCGTCGGCCTCGGTGAACGCACAGGCCGGCAGGACCACATCCACATCCGCCGGCACCTCCGCCTTCCAGGAGGTGATGACCGCCAGGAAGTCCGCCCGCAGGCCGGCCGGCACCTCCCCCAGCACCAGGGCCGCCGGCAGTTTCTGCCCCCGCCATGCCCGCAGGCCCTGGCCGGCCTCCGCCGGCACCCGGCGTCCCCAGAATTGCTGATAGCGATCCAAGGCACGGGTATCGGTATACGGCTGGAAGCCGGGCAGGAAGGCGGGGGAGACGCCCATATCCAGCGCGCCGATGGCATTGGCCTGTGCCGGCACCAGGGCCGGCCCTTCCGCCCCGCAGATCAGCGCCAAATTGCCCAGCGCGCCGCGCAGTACGGCATCGCCGGCACGCGCTCCGCCGTAGAGGATGGTCGGACGCTGAGCCTGCGCCAGCGCCTCGGCCGCTTCCAGCAGTTCGCCTTCGGGCACGCCGGCCGCATGCATCACCGCCGCGGGGGTATAGGGTTCCATCCAGGCCTGCAACTGCTCCAGGCCGGCCGCCGCACGCGCCCGACCGCTCTGCAGGATGGCGCGCACCAGGCCGTTGATGACGGCCGCTTCCGTGCCCGGCCGGCACTGCAGCCAGCGGCCGAAGCGCGCCAGATGCGAGCGCTCCGTGCCTACGATGATGAAGCGGGTGCATCCCATCACGCCGGCGTGCCGGGCGAACAGCTCCAGCAGGGGCGCGGCGTCCAGCAGGTCCAGGCCGGCGATCAGCACCAGGTCGGACTGTTCGAGCTTGCGGGTAGTGGGCAGGAGCCGCGCCCGCGCCGGCACTTCCGCCGCCATGTCGATCTGATTGGTGCCCAGTGCGCCGCGCGCCAGCCGCTGGAGCAAGTAATTGGCCTCGTTGCTGTGCTGGGCGGACCCCACGCAGGCCACCCCGGCCGGCCCATACTGTCCTACGGCATCCCGCAGTGCCTCCGCGGCGCGCGCCAGCGCCTCTTCCCATGACGCCGGCTTCAGCTCCCCATCCTTGCGCACCAGGGGCTGGGTGATCCGCAGGGTGCCGTCCGCGGCGCGGTGATCGAACTGACCGCGATCGCACAGCCATTCGTCGTTGACATCGGGGTGCTCGCGAGAGACGATGCGCTTCAGGCGGTTGTACTTGGTGTGCAGGGAGATATTACAGCCGACGGCGCAGTTCACGCACACGGATGGGGTGTGTTTCAGCTCCCAACTGCGCGCGGAAAAGCGGAAGACGCGGCTGGTCAGCGCCCCCACCGGGCAGATATGGACGGTGTTGCCCGAAAAGGGGGTGTCCAGCGGCTCGCCGTTGAAGGTATCCACATAGGTCAGCCGGCCGCGTTCGAACAATCCCAACTGCACGTCATCCGCCCACTCCTCGAGGAAGCGGATACAGCGCCGGCAGAGCACACAGCGCTCCTGATCCATGATCACATATGGGCCAAGGATGCGCGCCTTGGCCTTGTGGCGCTTTTCCTCGATGAAACGGCTCTTCCCCGGACCGTAGATGAAGGTCTGATCCTGCAGTTCGCATTCCCCGCCCTTGTCGCACACCGGACAGTCCAGCGGGTGGTTGGTGAGCAGGAATTCCAGGTTCGCGGCACGCGCTTTGCGGATTTCCGGCGTGTCCGTGCGCACGACCATGCCCGGGCGCACCTCTGTGGTGCAGGCGGTCTGCAGGCCGCGCATTTTCTCCACTTCCACCAGGCACATGCGGCAGGCGCCCACCGGGATGAGCTTGGCGTAGTGGCACAGCGTGGGGATAGGTATGCCCAGCCGGCGCGCCGCGTCCAGCACCGTGCTGTGCGCCGGCACCGCCACCTCTTTGCCGTCAATGACCAGCGTCACCATATTGTCCAGCAGCGTGTTTTCGTTCGTCACTGCTCTACCCCGCCCCAGCGTTCTCGCGTCGACATGATCACAGCTTCGCCTTCAGGCGCGCATGGGACAGCGGCCCAGGCGGATATGTTCCAGGTACTCCTCGCGGAACAGGCCGATGCTGGAGCGCACCGGCCCCAGCGCGGCATCGCCCAGCGGACAGAAGCTCTTGCCGCCGATGTTGTCGCAGATGTCCAGCAAGAGGTCCAGGTCCTCTTCCCTCCCCCGGCCGTGCTCGATGCGGTGCAGGATCTGGTACATCCAATCGGTCCCTTCCCGGCAGGGGATGCACTTCCCGCACGACTCGTGGCGGTAGAACTCCGCCAGGCGCTCGGTCACGGAGACGATGCAGGTGCGCTCGCCGATGACGATAACGGCGCCGGAGCCGAGCATGGAGCCGGCGGCGGCCACCGATTCGTAATCCAGCGGCACGTCTATCTTGTCCGCCGGCAGCATCGGTGTGGACGAACCGCCGGGGATAATGGCCTTGATGGCCTGCCCGCCCAGGGGGCCGCCGGCGTACTCGTAGATCAGCGTGCGCAGGGGGGTTCCCAGCGGCAGTTCATACACGCCCGGCCGCTCCACGTGCCCGCTGATGCAGAACAGCTTGATGCCCGGACTGCGCTCCGTCCCGAAGGAGCGGTACCACTCCGCCCCTCGCTCCACGATGAAGGGCACGTTGAAAAGGGTCTCCACGTTGTTGATGATGGTGGGCTTGCGGTACAGGCCGCTCTGGGCAGGGAAGGGGGGTTTCAGCTTGGGATGGCCGCGGTCGCCCTCCAGCGAGGTGAGCAGAGCGGTTTCCTCGCCGCACACGTAGGCGCCGGCGCCCTTATGGAGGGTCAGTTCCAGGTTGTACCCGCTTCCCAGGATGTTCTTGCCCAAATAGCCGTGGGCATAGGCTTCCTCGATGGCCTGCTGAAGCCGGCGCGCGCCGAAGGCATATTCCCCGCGGATGTAGATGAAGGCGTGCTCGACCTGGCAGGCGTACGAGGAGATGATAATGCCCTCGATGAGGCCGTGCGGATCATGTTCGATGAGCACGCGATCTTTGAAGGTGCCCGGCTCGCCCTCATCGGCATTGCACACCAGGTAGCGCGGGAAGACATCCGCCGGCAGGAAGCTCCATTTGACGCCGGCCGGGAAGCCGGCGCCGCCGCGCCCCCGCAGGCCGGAGGCCTTTACCAGCTCCACCAACTGCTGGGGCGTGTATTCCTTCAGCGCCTTGGTCAGCGCCTGGTACCCCCCGCGCTGGAGGTACACCTCGATGGTATGCGAATTGGGCACCCCGACATTGCGCAGTAGAATCTTCTCAGCCATTCGCTCGTCCTTCAACTACCTCGTCAGCGATTGCCGCCGGCTCAATCCCTGGACAGCTCGGCCAGGATAGCGTCCAGCCGCTCCTCGGTGAGGTTCTCGTAATAAGTGTCATCCACCTGCATCATCGGCGCCGTGCCGCACGATCCCAGGCATTCCACAGTCAGCAGGGTGAATCGGCCGTCGGGCGTGGTTTCCCCCACCTCGATGCCCAGCTTCTTCCGCAGGACATTCACGATATGCTCCGCACCCATCAGGGAGCAGGAGATGTTGGTGCAGACCTGAATGACATGCTTGCCGACCGGCCGGCGGTACAGCATGGTGTAGAAGCTGGCGACCGAGGCCACTTCCACGGGGGGCAGGTCCATCAGGACGGCCACTTCCCGCAGGACCTGGGGGGACAGGTAGCCGGCCTCGCGCTGGGCGATGTCCAGCGCCGGCAACAGCGCCGAACGCGCTTGTGGGTACCGCTGCATCAACTGGCGAATCTGCGCTCTCGCTGTCTCTGACAGGATCAAGGCTTTCCTCCCGCCCGCGTCTAGCGGTCGACCTCTCCCATGGTGATATCAACGGATCCGATGATGGCCACCATATCGGCCAGCCAGGCACCCTCCGCCATAATGGGCGAGGCGGCGATGTTGGAGAAGGAGGGGCCGCGGATCTTCAAGCGATAGGGCTTGGGGCCGCCGTCGGAGACCAGGTAAAAGCCCAGCTCGCCCTTGGGGGCCTCTACGGCGGCATAGACCTCGCCGGCCGGCACGTTGAACCCCTCCGTCACCAGCTTGAAGTGATGGATGAGCGCCTCCATGCTCGTCTCCAGTTCCGCTCGCGGCGGCAGGACCACCTTGCGCTCATCGGCTCTGACCGGGCCGGCCGGCAGTTTGGCCAGCGCCTGCTGGATAATGCGCACGCTCTGGCGCATCTCCGCCACCCGCACCAGGTAGCGGGCATAGCAGTCCCCTTCCTTCTGCGTGGGGATATCGAACTCGAACTGGTCGTAGGCGGCATAGGGCGCGTACTTGCGGACGTCGTAGGCCAGCCCACTGCCGCGCAGGCACGGTCCGGTCACCCCCATGGCGATGGCCTTGTCGAGCGGCAGGTACCCGATGCCCTTGGTGCGGGAGAGCCAGATGGGGTTGTTCGTCAGCATGGTCTCCCATTCGTCCAGCGCCTTGACGAAGCCTTCCAGGAAGGAGCGCACCGCCGGCACGAAGCCCTCGGGCACATCCCAGCGCACCCCGCCCACGCAGAAATAGGTGGGGGTGAGGCGGGCGCCGGCGACCATCTCAAAGATGTTCAGGATGTACTCGCGCTGCTGGAAGGCGTACAGGAGCAGGGCATGGATCGTCCCCGAGAGGTCCAGACAACTGGTGCCGATCCAGATGCAGTGCGCCGCCAGACGCTGTAGCTCACACAAGATCACCCGCAGGACCTGGGCGCGCGGCGGCGGCTCGATATCGAGCAGTTTCTCAATGGCCAGGATCAGCCCCAGGTTGTTGTTCATGGCCGAGACATAGTCCATGCGGTCGGTATAGGGGATGGCCTGCATGTAGGTCTTGTACTCGACCGTCTTCTCAATGCCGGAGTGCAGGTGCCCGGGGTCCGGCCAGCAGCGCACGATTTTCTCGCCGTCGAGCTGGAGCACGAAGCGCATGACGCCGTGCGTGGCGGGGTGTTGGGGGCCGAAGTTGACCACCAGCATGCCAGGGTCATCCACCCAGCCCGGCGGCAGAAGGGGCGGGGTCGAGGGAGCATCCATCACCTGGGTGCCCAGGCCGGCCAGCGCCGGGTCGTCGGCGTTCTCCGAAAAGGCCACCGGTTCCCCACCCAGGGGATAATCCTTGCGCAGTGGATGCCCCTTCCAATCGTCCGGGAGCATGATGCGGCAAAGGGAGGGATGGCCGTCGAAAATGATGCCCATCAGGTCGTAGGTCTCGCGCTCGTGCCAATCGGCGCCCGGCCAGATGGAGGTGACGCTGGGGCAATGCGGTGGGTCGCCTTCCAGCGGGACCTTGAGCATAATGCGCCGGCGGTGGGTCAGCGAGTACAGGTTGTATATCGTGGCGAAGCGGGGCTGAATCCCCAGATGGAGCCGGTCCACCGCCGTGACGAAGGACAGCAGGTCATACCGCAGGTCAGGATCATCCCGCAGAAAGCGGCAGATGTCCAGCAGACGGTCCACTGCCACCGTGATGGTGACATCGCCCTTGCAGTCCACGGCATCCAAGACGGCCCCGGGGAACTGCGCCTGCAGTTTGTCGAGAGTCAGGTTCCCTTCGATCATGCCCATTCCTTACCGACCGCTGTATTGGTGAGCGAACACGCGTGTCCAGCGACGAAAGCCGATTATGCGTAATCCTTGAAGCGATCTTTCTCGATTTTCTTCTGGAGCAGGGTCAGGCCGTAGAGCAGGGCCTCGGGCCGCGGCGGACAGCCGGGGATGTAGACGTCCACCGGGATGATTTTATCCACGCCCTGGATGACGGCGTAGTTGTTGAACATGCCGCCACTGCTGGCGCAGGCGCCCATGGCGATGACCCATTTGGGTTCGGCCAGGTGTTCGTAGAGGCGCTTGACCACCGGGGCCATTTTCTGGGAGACGCGGCCTGAGACGATGAGCAGATCGGGCTGGCGCGGGGAAGGGCGGAAGACCTCTGCGCCGAAGCGGCTGATGTCGAAGCGGGGGCCGCCGGCGGCCATCATCTCAATCGCACAGCAGGCCAGGCCGGCGGTCAGCGGCCAGACGGAGTACTTGCGCGCCCAGTTGACCAGCCATTCCAACGAGGTAGCAATGACCGTATCGCCGAGCTTCGTCTCTATTCCCATTCAAACGCCCCCTTACGCCATACGTAGATATAGCCTACCAGGAGGATAAGGAGGAAGACGGCCATCTCTATCAGGCCGAAGAGCTTCAACTGCTTGAGCACCACCGCCCAAGGGTACAGGAACAGCACCTCCACGTCGAAGAGGAGGAAAAGCATGGCGGTCACATAGTATTTGATGGAGATGCGCTTTTCCCAGGGGCTCCCGAAGGGGATTTTGCCGGCCTCATACGTGTACAGCTTGTTCTTCGCCGGCTTGCGGGGGCCGATGAACATCGGGACAATCAGGGCGATGGCGGCAAACCCTGTGGCGAAGATCACCAGAATGAGAATCGGCAGGTAGTCGATCGGCATTACGACGCTCCTGAACGGAAATTCGCCGACAACGGGTATATTCGCTGTGGAAGCAAGCTAACAAATTCCATTATACCGTCTCTGACAGTTCTTGTCAAAACGAATCGGGAAAGCGCGCACATTCACAAACCAGGCTCTGGACAGGATGCCCGCAGGGTCACGCCGGCAGTAGCTTGTCCCCCACCAGGCTGGCCAGGAACTGCCGCACCTGGCCATCATCAAAGCGCACCACCACCCGCACATCCCCCTTTTCCGGCACCACCTCTTCCACCACACCATGCCCGAGGAAGGCGTGGTGCACCGACATGCCGGCCCGATACCGTTCCAGGGCCTCCGGCGCAGATGGGCGCGCCGGCTCCGCCGTGGAGGCGGCCAGCGCTCTGTACTGCCGGTCCTGCCACAGCTCGGCGAACATCTGCAGGTCCTCCGGGCGGGTCAGCCGGCGGGCGATCTCGTCACAGCGCCGGCGCGCCTCCGCGATGCGCGGCGCCAGCCCCTGCTTGTACTCCAGCGGCATATCGCTCTGCGCCAGGATGCGCGAGGTGCGGCTGAGCGCGGCGCGCAGATAACCGATCTGCTGGCGCGGGTCGGGGTGCTCCGGGTCAATGCGCACCAGCGTGACACCCTGCCGCCGGCACAGCCACTCGCGCACCGCGTCGCGGTTCTCCTCTTCCTCCACCTCCTCGTCGCTGATGCGCCGGCTCTGGGTGCGCATGCCCCCCACGAAGCGCAGGGCGATGCCCAGCTCCGGATAATAGCGGTCGAGCTTAAGCCGCCGGCCCGTATAGGGGTTCTGCATCCAGGCCGGCGCGAAATCCTCCCGCACCTCAAAGCCCTCGAATACCCGGCTGATGATCTCCAACCATGCGCTGAACGCGGACCACTTCATCGTCCTCTCCTCGGTACTGCGGTAGTCCTACTGTCCTGCCTGTCCCAATGCCCTCAGCCGTTCCGCAGCGCGCGCTCCCCAGTCGCTCTGCGGGGCCAGCTCTACCAGCCGGCGGTAAAGCTCGCCGGCCTCGTCCCGGCGTCCCATCTCCTCCAGCACTTCCCCCAGATGATAATAGGCCTCGGCAAATTCCGGCGCCACAGCAATGGCCTGGCGGAAGGCCGCCTCCGCTTCGGGGAGTCGTCCCCGATCGCGCAGGGCCATACCCAGCTTATTGTAGGCCGCCGGGTTCTGCGGCGCGGCGTTCACCGCGGCCTGATACTGCTGGAGGGCATCGTCCGGCCGGCCCATCTCCTGGTACGTGTCTCCAAGGGTGTGGTACATCGCCACATCCTCGGGATGATGCTGGAGCGAGCGGCGGAAAACCTCCACCGCCTCCTCATACCGGCCGAGCTGGCGCAGGCGGTTGCCCAGCTCGAACTGCAGGCCGGCGTCGGATGGGTTGGCGTCGGCCAGCCGGCGCAGGCGCTCCAACTCCGCCTCGACGCGCCGCGCTTCTTGCTCGGGCGAGACCGTGGGCACGACCAGCGGGACGGCGGCCGGCGCGGCCGTCCCCAGTTCCTGCCGGCGCACGGCGTAAATCTGCACCTCGCCACTGTCATAGACCAGGTCGAGCACGGAGCCGACCAGGCCGGCGAACTTGGCCAGCCCTGCCGCGGGATATACCGCCCGCTCAAAGGGGCCGACGTAAATGTACCCCACATGATATTGGCGTAGCAGGGGCAGGACGGCGTTCGGGTCCAGCTCGCTGTAGATGCGGTGCACGTCCTGCTCTCGCTCTGGAATCAGCTCCGGGTAGCGCTGTTCGTTCTCATGCAGGGGATTGATGACCGTCGGGAAGCCCGTGTTCCAGGCAATGCGCACGCCGTTGGCGCGGTAAAACTCCCACGGTGCCTGCAGGATCACCGGCGTGCCCTCGATATGTTCCTCCAGCCAGCGGATGGCATCATAGTCCGGCGCCATATAAATGGGATGCCCTTCCCAGACATACTCCGCCGTCCCCATATAGGCTTGGCCGTCCAGCGTGCCGATGGGCGGGGCAACGGGAAAGCGGTCATGCACCCGGGTATAGGATGCGAAGACCGGATAGACCAGGGAGAGCGCCAGGAGGATGCTGAAGCCGGCCCACCAGGCCCCCTGCAGGAGCGGCGCGCGGCCGGCCAGCCGGCGCACCACCATCGCCAGGACGCCGGCGCTCCCAAGCCCCATCAGGACCCAGGCCTGCATGTAAAACTTGAAGATGGTGTTCATGCGGTAGTAGGTGCCGCCCAGGTGATCGCGCACATAGACGATCTCCACCCCCAGGCATACCAGCAGGCCCATCAGCATCAGCAGTGCCGACAGCCGCTCCTCGATGGGCAGATCGTACCGCGTCACCAGCCACAGCGCCCCCAGCACCAGCTCGCCGATGATGATAAACGTGAGGATTTGTAAGCCGTTGAGCCGGCCATACATCAGCGGGAGCAGGGCGGCGGAGACCACCGGCACCGCCAGCCCTGCCGCCCACCAAGCGGAGAAGCGGAACGCCGGCGGGCGAGCCTCGGTCTCCGGCATTTCTGCCAGGCCCTGGCTGGCCGGCGCCAGCCGGCCGTCCGAGACCGCCTCGTAGAACTCGTCCAGCTCTTCCTCCAGGTACAGCGCCCCGTGGCCGATGACGCTCTCCGCCGGCAGGGCTGGTACAGCGCGTCTTCGGCTCTCTGCCTGCCACCAGCGCCAGAGCCGCGCCAATGCCATGCCGGCCGTCAGCCCCGCCAGCGGATACAGGAAGAACCCGAACATGCCCAGGTAATAATTGGCCTCGGTGGGGTACGTGACCTGTCCCAGGCCGTGCACGAAGGCCTGGAAATAGGTGAAGAAGGGCGCGTACAGAGCCAGCCCCGCTGCCCCCAGCAGGCCGGCACCCAACCCGGCGGCGAGAACGGCCTCGGGGAGGCGCCGGCCGGCGAAGCGCGCATCGGCGGCCCAGTGCGCCAGGAGCAGGGCGCCGGCGGTCAGCATCAGGTAGACCGGGAAATCCCACATATTGTTGACCGCCATAGTGCCCAGCACCCAGGCCGTGACCGGCAGGGCCAGGACCAACGGCAGATCCCCCGTCACCTCCCCCTTCTTGACCGAGCGCACCAGGCTCACCAGCAGGGCGATCAGCAGGATGGCAAAGGGCAGGCTGATGACATGCGGATGCAGGTCCGCGAACAAGAAGCTGAAGAAGGGGAACTCGGTGATGGTGTTCTCATAGGCGCCGTGGGCGCGCGAGGCATCCCAGAACCAGTCGGTGCGCAGGGGCAAGGGAGCGCCGGCGATCCAGCGCGCTAACCCCTGCAGGATGCCGGCCGGGCTTCCCTGCAAATGCCCATCCGCCAGGCTCCGCAGGGCCTGCGCGACCTCCGGCAGTCCGCCGTAGCCGCGGATGGGGAAGGCGCCGGCCAGGTTGCCGATGAGCGCGACAAAACCGGCCGCGGCCGCCCCGAAGCGCCGCCGGCCCGTCAGTGTCCATCCCAGCACGAAGGCCCCGCTCGTCGTCAGGCCGGCCAGGGTGGGGATGAGCAGGTTGAAACCGATGGAGGGGCGCACGCCGGCCAGTTTGATCAGCGTCGAGACGGCGAACAGGCCGTAATAGTAATAGTTGATATAGCCGTCGGAGAAGAAGGGGTCGTACGGCGGCATCCAGGCACTGCGCAGGATAGCATTCAAGAAGCCGAACTCCATCGGCTTTTCGCCGCCGCGCAGGGGATGCCACAGGTCAGGATTAAGCAGGCGCAGGAGCAGGAACACGCCGAAGCCGGCCAGGAAGGCCGCCTCGCTGAACAGGACCTCCCGCCGGTGCCGGCGCCATAGTTCCCGCACCTCCAGCCGGCGCCAGCGGAGCAACAGCCATCCGATGGCGAACAGCAGGGCGAGCGAGAACCAGGCCGCGCCGGCCGTGTACTTCCACAGCCGCAGGCTGGCGACCAGCCAGCAGAAGTAGGCCACTGCCAGCAGGCCCAGGCCCCGCGCCAGGCCGTACCCGCGCCCGGGCATATCCGGGAAGAGCAGGGCCGCCAGCGGCCAGCCGGCCAGCCCCACCAGCATCAGCACCACCAGCCAGACCAGCACCGCCGGCAGGGTGCCGGCATTGGCCAGCGGGTTCCACGCCCAATCGTGCACCGCCGGCAGTTCATCCACCGGCCGGTCCAGCATCAGGGATTTGCGGTAGGCCGGCACCGGCAGTTCGGCCGGCGGCTCCTTCACGTCCCGCCGCACCAACGGGGTGGATTGGAGCGCGTCGGCGAAGAGGGAGCGGAACTCCTCCTCGCTCAGGTCGCGCACCTTGCGAAAGATAAGCACCTTGGGATGGTCGTACACGCTGAAGCTCTCGTCGGCGGCGTCATCGGGGAACTCTTTCCCCCACAGCCGCGGGTAGGAGGTCGCGGAATAGGCCAGCTCGAACCCCAGCCGGCCCTGGAACAGCAGTTCGTAATAGCGGATCTCCACCGGATAGCGCCAGGGGAGCCGGCGGATGGAGCCGTACAGCCGCGGCGTCGTCAGCACCACATAGTCCACCTGGTGGAGCACGCCGGCGATGTGCTGGAGCTTCTCCTCCGGCGGCATGTCGTGGTACATGTCCATCGCCACATGGCGGTAGCCGTGCTGGCCGGGGCTTTCCCCCTCCGCCGGCAGGCTCACCGGCAGGGAATCATCCCAGATTTCCTCGCTGAGCGCCGCGCCGTCCGGGACATTGGCGTATATCCAGCGGGAGGCCTGGTACCAGGTATGGGGACGGGCATACACCTGCATAAAGGCCAGCGCCCAGAGCAGGGTGGGCACCAGCACCAGGGCGATGACCAGTCCGCCGGCGACGGCATGCCAGCGCCGGCCCTCCAGCGCCCATTCGGCCCCCAGGCGGGGCAAATGGGCGCGGCCCCAGGCCGTTGCCGGCAGGCGTTCAGCGAGGCGGCCGGCCGCGTCCGCCAGCCTCACCATCAGCCAGGCCGCCAGCAGGCAGAGGAACGGCACCAGCGGCACCATGTAGCGCACGAACTTGACCTCATAGCCGCCCACCTGGAAGAAATAGGGCAGTGCCCAGGCCAGCACCAGGAACAGCCCCCAGCGCGCCGGCTCCCTCGTCACCGCCTGCACCCTCTCCCAGGTGCCGCCCCTCTCGCCTGCCGGCCGGCGGATCACCGCCCACATCAGATAGATCAGTGCGACCAGCACGCCGGCCAGGCCGGCGATGCCCAATGCCCATCCCAGCCCCCAGCGCAGGAGGTTGCTCAGGTGATAGACATAGGGAGCGGTGTTGACGTACTGGCGGGTGTAGGGCCAATCCACCTCGCCGCGCACCATCTCGGCCTGCCGGCCGATGGCTTCCAGGTAGGTGCCTGGGTCCAGCAGGGCATAGAACTCAAAGGTGCCGAAGGCCAGCACCACGCCCAGGCCGGCCAGCGCCATATAGCCGGCCGCCCTGGCCAGGCGCCGGCCGAGCCGCTCTTCGCCCGGCCGCAGGAGGACCAGCAGGCCAGCGGCAAGGATGACCGCCCCATAGGTGAAGCCGCTGACCTTGCAGGCGGCGGCGCACCCGACCATCAGCCCCATGAGCAGGGCGCGCCACCATCCGCCGCGCGCCACAAGCCGCGCGCCGGCATAGACTGCCGCCGTCCCGAAGGCCGTCAGGGCGATGTCCACCGTCATAAAATGCGAGAGCTGGATATGGGTCACGCTGAGCGCCAGCAGGGCCGCACCGAGCAGACCCTCACGCCGGCCCCAGAAGGTGCGCCCCAGCAGGTAGACCAGCAGGACCGTGAGCAGGGAGAGCAGGGCGGTGGTGGTCCTGCCCACCACGAAGAACTGGCGGTACTCCCCCTGCCGGCCGGGGAATATCACGGTCAGGAAGCGGTAGAGGTAGACGGGCAGGGTGCCGTAGGCCAGGTCGTAATGGCCGCCGGCGGGGTCCTCGGGGTTGATGCGCCGCGGGTTCAGGGAGCTGTGATCCGGGTCCAGCAGGTTGCGCCAGTCCGGCGGCCAGGAGAGGGACACATGGGACATGGTATTGGCGAGATGACGCTCGTCGGGGTGGGGGAAGGCGTCCATCTCGCGGTCCCACTGCAGTTCGTAGAAGCGAAAGCCGGCGGCGGTCAGCAGTACCAGCACCAGAAGCAGAATGTGACCATAGCGGTGCATGTATCGCGTCATGCCAGGGTTCTCCGTGCAGACAGCGTTTCGCCGGCGGGCCGTATCCGGGCCGGCCGTCCTGCGTATTGTAGATGATGGAGGGGAGCGGGTCAAATCCGCCGGCGGAGGACGGCCCGGCACGGCGCAATTTGCCCCACTGCCCCTGCCGTGCGATAATGCAGGGCAGGTACACCGCAGAACAAGCAGGGATGGTATGGAAGAGCGCGGTTCGCCATCGCCGCTGAGCGAACGGGAGCTGGAACTGCTGACGCTGGTGGCCAAAGGGGCCAGCAATCAGCAGATCGCCCGGGAGCTGTTCATCAGCGTCAACACGGTCAAAGTGCATCTGCGCAACATTTTCGACAAGCTGGGCGTGGAATCGCGCACGGAAGCGGCCATGCTGGCGGTGCGCGAGGGCTGGATCCAGTTAGAGGGGATGCCCGGCTCCGCGCCGGCCGCGCCCGAAGCGCCGGCCGTCCCTCCCCCGGCCCCCATTTCCCTGCCCCAGCGCATCTTTCTGCTGGCGAGCCTGCTGGTCACGCTGGGAATCGCCTTCCTGCTCCCGGCCCGCGCTATCCCCAGCGCCGGCCGGCCTGCCAGCCCCTTTGCCGAGCGCTCCGTCAGCACCTCTCTGCTCCCCACCAACACTTCCGCCAGCCGCTGGTCCCAACAGCCGGCCATGCCGCTGGCGCGCGGCCGGCAGGCCGCGGTCTGGCATGCCGGCCGGATGTACGTCATCGCCGGCGACACGAACGACGGCATCACCGGCGCATCCGACATCTATGACACCACCAGCCGGCAGTGGAGCGCCCTGCCCTATAAGCCCACGCCGGTCAGCAACGTAGCCGCGGCGGTCGCCGCCGGCCGCATCTGGGTGCCGGGCGGCTTCCTCCCCGACGGCCGCGTCACCGCCGAGGTCGAGGCCTACAACCTGGAGACGGGGCAGTGGGAACGGGGGCCGGCGCTCCCCGAGCCGCTGTGCGGGTACGCGCTGGCGGCATGGGGCGGCAAAGTGTACCTGTTCGGCGGGGCCAACGAGCAGGGGTACACCCGCACGGCCCTGCGGCTGGACCCCGAGAAAGGCGCGTGGGAGCCTCTGCCTCCCCTTTCCTCGCCGCGGGCGTTTGCCGGCGCGGCGGTGCTGGACGACCGCATCTATGTGGTGGGGGGATTTGACGGTCAGCGGGAGCTGAACATCTGTCAGGTCTTTTCGCCGGCCGCCTTCGAGGCCGGCCAGGACCCCTGGGGGGATTGTGCTCCCCTCTCCCTGGCGCGCGGCGGGTTGGGTCTGGCCGCCGCCGGCAAGACGCTCTATGCCATCGGCGGGGGATGGCAGAGCTATATGGCCTACAACGAGCAGTATGATGTGGAAAAGGGGGAGTGGACCCGCTTCGATACCCCCATCGAGGGGGAGTGGCGCAACCTGGCCGCCGTCAGCGACGGCAAGACGGTCTATGCCCTGGGGGGATGGAACGGGCAGTACCTGGATGCGTTCTGGACGTATCAGGCCATTGTGACTATATTCCTGCCCATCACGCCGTGAGCGTCAGGCGGTGGCGCGGCTGGCCGCTTTCTGTTCTTCCTCCCGGCGGATCTCGTCGTAGACGTGTCCCAGCCCGGATTTGATCTTGGCCTCCAGCTTGACGCCGGCGCTGGGCTTGCGCGGGAAGAACCCGATGATCTTGGTCAGCACGTTGCGCGCCGCCTCCGACTTGGAGCGGCCGGCAAGGTACTCCTGACGGATCAGCTCCCTCGCCACCCGCAGGTAGTCCAGCAGGGGATCGATGACCTGCTTATCGCACACCTCCCCATGTCCCGGCACCAGCACGTCAATGGGCATGCTCTTGAGCTGTTCCAGGGCGCGCACCCATTCGCCCGAGCTTCCCTGTGCCATGAAGGGGTGCATGTTGCAGACCACCAGGTCGCCGGCGAAGACCACCCGCGCCCGAGGGACATAGACGATGGAGGATGCCGGTGTGTGCCCGCCGGCATAGATGATATCCACCACCGTATCCCCCAGATAGAGGGTCATCCGTTCCTCGAAGGTGAGCTCCGGCAGTTGGATGTCCAGATGCAGTAACTCGCGGGCGGTCTCGGGGTCTTTATCCCGATAGCGGTCGGCCAGGCGCTGTTTGAAGTTGTCGCCGTAGCCGCGCATATGCTTCCAGGCCACCATGTGGGCGATGGCCGGCGCGCCGAAGAAGACATTTCCCAGCGCGTGCCCCTTGTGGTGATCCGTGTTGATGACGTAAATGGGCTTCTTGCCGGTCACCGCTTCCAGCTCCGCGCGCCAGGCGCGCGCTTCGCGCGGGATCATGGGCGTATCCACCACCACGATGCCCATGCTGGTGACAATGGCCCCCAGATTGGTGCCCCGGCTGTCCCGTTTCACGTACACCCCTGGAGCGACTTCCCGCATTCCCGGTTCCATCGCCGTCCTCCTGCTGACAGAGTTCATAGGCTGGACCCTGCTCCGCCGGCCAGGAATGTCATCGCCAGCTCGAGCGCCTCCGCCACGCGATCTGCCGGCATGCCGCCGCCCTGGGCGAAGTCGGGCCGGCCGCCGCCCCCGCCGCCCACCTTCCCGCAGACCTGCCGCAGGAGCGCCTGCATATCCGCCGGCACATCCGCGGAGCGGCCCAGGAACAACTGCCCCTTATCCGGCCCCTGCCAGCCCAGCAGTACCACCACGCCGGCATGCTCCAGGAGCCGGCCGGCCAACTGCTTGACCGCCGCCGGCTCGCGGTCGGCGAACACCTTGCGCACGACCCGCCACGTTCCAACTTGCTCCGCACCGGCCAGCAGGGCGAGCGCCTCCAGGCCGGCCAGCTCTTCCCGCGCCTTCTGCAACTGCCGCTGAGCGGCCCGGCGTTCCTCGTCCATTTTGCGGACGATTTCGGGCAGGACCTGCCAGCCCGTGGTGAGAAATGCGCACACCTCCTGGAGCACACCCTCTTTGCGGCGGTAATCCTGCAGGGCGCGCCGGCCGCACAGGAAGGTCACGCGTGTCTCTGCCCCGCGGCGCTCGACGCCGGCAATATGGATGAGGCCGACCTCGCCGGTGCTCCGGCAGTGGGTGCCGCCGCAGGCCGACCAGTCGAAGCCGGCCACCTCCACCAGCCGGATGTTTTCCGAGACCGCCGGCGGCTTGCGGAAAGGCACTTGAGCTACCTCCGCCGGCGTCAGGAAGCGCGCCGTCACCGGCCGGTCCTCGAAGACGATGCGGTTGGCCAGGTCCTCGGCAGCGCGCAGTTCCTCCGCGGGTATCGGCGCCCGGTCCAGGTCAATGGTGCTGGCATCCTCGCCGAGGTGAAAGGAGACGGTCTGTGCCCCGTTCACGCGCATGAACGCCTCGGAGAGGATGTGCTGGCCGGTATGCTGTTGCATGTGGTCATGGCGGCGCTCCCAGTTCAGCCGGCCAGTGACGTGCTCTTCCGTCAGGGGGCCGGCCAGGAGGTGCAGTACCTCGCCCGATGTCTCATCCAGCAGGACGTCCAGCACCGGCACATCGTTCAGCCAGCCGATGTCATGGGGCTGGCCGCCGCCGGTCGGGTAGAAGGCGGTGCGGTCCAGCATCACCGCCGGCCGGCCGTCCAGCTCCAGCCGGCGCACCACCCGGGCCTCGAATTCCGTCAGATAGGCGTCCTCGTAATACAGTTTCACGGTCATGGTGCTGTCCGGCTCATATCAGCAGGGTGATCAGCCAGGCGCCCAGCGCGATGAAGAGCAGCGCGGTTGCCAGCTTGATGCGGGCGGTGTTGGTGTTCACGAAGCGCGCCAACTGCTCCGAAGTGGTGCCGAGATAGGCCAGCACAAAGACAATGATGAGCGGCGTGATGAAAAGCAGGTTGTAGAGCAAGAGGTACATGAACGCTTTGGCGCGCATCGCCGGCACACCCATGACGAACAGGATGGTGGGCAGGTAGACCTGGCCGGTGCAGGCCAGCTCGATCAGCGAGATGACGAAGCCGGTGACGAAGGCGACGCCGGCGATGGCCTGGGCAGACGCGCCCTCGCGGATGACCTGGTTGATGCGCCGGCGCAACTGCAGGGGCAGTCGCAGTCGCATTTCCTCCAGCTTGCCGCGCCGTGCCTGGAGGTAGTCCATGAAGCTCAGCACTGCCAGCAGGAGACACAGCACCGCCGTGATGCCGTACACCCATTTGCCCAGGGTGGTCAGGAAGGGGAGCCTCGTCAGCACCTGATACAGCCCCACACCGACCAGCAAGTAGGTGAGAAAGACGCCGATGGCGAAGCTGGCGCCGACCATCAGGATATCGCGCCCCTTGCGCCCCACAAAGGCCAGGTAAGAGATGAAGAAGACCAGCGTGGCAAAGGCGCAGGGGTTCAGGCCGTCAATAAGGCCGGCCACAGCCACGGTCAGCACGCCGAAGGACTTGAAGCGCTCGATAATGCGCGATTGGGCGTTGGGAGCTTCCTGTTCCCAGTTCTCCCAGGTCACCTCGGCACCGCTTGCCTGGTATTTCTGGATCAGGGCCTCGATTTTGGCGGTGCTGACGTCCCCACCCACCAGGTAGTCCTGCCCGACAAATATCGCCGGCGCGGTGAGCCGGAAGCGCTCAGGCACGTTGTACTTGGTGCACAGCCATTCGTTGAGCGCGGCGTACTCGTTGATGTCAAAGAGCGAGACCTCGAGGTTGGGATATTTGTTCTTCAGGTAGTTGATCTCGTATTGGGCGCGGTCGCACTCCTGACAGCCGGCCTTGGAAAAGTAGGCCATGTGAATGGTCTTGCTCGATGCGCTGGCTGGCTGGGGCGTGCCGGTTGGCTGAGCGGTGCCGGCCGCTGACGGCGCCGGCGGCGTGATGGTGCCCTGCGGCGGCTCGAAGTACATCGGGTCAATGGGCCAGGGGGCGCCGCCCTGCGCCAGATACTCGTCAATCAGTTGCTCCAGGGAACTCTCGATGACGTTGGCGTCGGGGAGCAGATAGCGTCCGACGATCATCAGCGGGATATAGCCGCGCTGGTTCTCCGGCATGCCGGCCTTTTCCTCAATGGCCAGCTCCAGCGCGAAATTATAGGGGTTGGTGACATCGAATTCCCGCACCACCACCTTCTCGCCGTACTTCTCGTAAATCTTGGGCATGAAATCGGCGCGGATATGTTCGCAGTGGGGGCAGGTGGGCGAGAAGAAGAGCATGATATGCACCGCGCCGGGGACACTGCCGGCGGGATGCGGGGTCACTGTCGGGATCATGCGCAGGGTGGGGCGGGCGGCCGGCGTGGCAGGCGTGGGGGTGGGCGCCGGCGTGGGGAACTTGGCACCGCCGGCATCCAGGAGCCGCTGGACCGTGTCCGCCAGCTTGGCCTGCAGTTCCTCCTTGCCCAGGAGCGCGGTATCCCCCAGGAAGGCTTCCGGAATGGTGGCTTTGTCGGCGCTAATGCCGTAGGTGCTTTCCAGCGCCTGGAGGAGCTGGTACGTGCCGGCGTCATTGATATCCATCAGCCGCACTTCCAGCGAGGCGCCGAATTTCTCCTGAAGCGCCGGCAGGAGGTTCTTCACAACTTCCTGGCAGTCCGGACAGTCCGGCGAGTGGAAGAGATACATCTGCACCACCGGCGCCTGTGCCGTGACCAGCGTAGTGAACAGTACGACGGCCAGCAGAAGGCCGGCCAGAACACTTCTCCAGGGATAATGGCGCTGTGTCAACGCGGTCAACCTCCTCCGCAAAGTAATGTCAACTGCGACCGCAGTGCGGCTCATTATAGCATAATTTGGGCCAGCCGGCGAAACGGGCCGAAAATCATCACCGTTTTGGTTACGCTTTGCGCCCACTGATCCTCAGGTGAGCGTCGCCGGGGAGATGGCCATCGTCGCCCCCGGCTCATGCCTGGCGCAGGGCGCGTGCCACATCAAACGGATCGGTGCTGACTACGCTGGCGGCGTACAGCTCCATGGAGCCGATGTCAGCGGTGCGGCTGTACAGCGGGCCGCGATCCACCACCCGCACGATGGTGGGGAAGCCCTCCCAATCCTCGTTCACGCCGTCGATCGGGCGCCAGTACAGCGCCAGACTGAAGCTCTGGGCGCCCAGCCGGCCTACCAGCGTTTCCAGTGCCCGGTAGACCGCCTGCCGGAAGGGGATGTCCGGGCGCTCGCCGATGACCAGCATCTCTTTCTCCTTTACCGGAGTCAGGTGCGCCAGGATGACTGCTCCCGGCATGTCCAATGCCAGTCCCAGCGCACGGTGCACAGCGATGAGGTCATCGAAATAGTTCGCGCCGTGGCCCAGTTGATAGAGTTGAGCGGCGCGGCGCCAGTGCTCGACCTTCGGATAATGCATGTCCCGGGTCAGGGTCATCTGCGCGTGGCCATGGAGGATGGAGGCGCCGGCCTTCCACAGGCAGTTCCACAGGAAGAAGAAATAGCGCGCGTCGCGGTCGGCGTTATGCGCCTCCTTGGCCCAGCGCAGAGCCACATCGAAGTAGTCAATCACCTGCTCCTCGCTGAAGCGCAGGGGATGATGTTCCTGGAAGACCACCACGCCGTGGAGGCCGTCGCATTTGGCCACATTGCTGGCCGTCAGGGCGTACTTCCCGCGCACCCGACCGAAGACGTCCGCCGGCGTCTGGTTCTCTGGATCGCAGAACATGTCGCCCTGGGTGGAGAGGATATCCTCTTCCAGCCGGGCGGGGTCCATCGGCAGGGGCCGGCGCCCCCGCAGGGGGTTGAACAGGGTGCCCTCCAGGGTGATGCGGTTGGTCACCCGGAGGACCGTTTGCTCCTGCACCTCTTCCAGCGAGCCGAAGTTGGCCTTCACCCATTCCCGCATGGCCGGCGGAATGCGGAGCCGGCCCACCGCTTTGCTGACCAGGAAGATGCGCTCGAAGCGCCGGCGCTCCTCGGCCGGCAACCGCTCCACCAGGCTTCCCAGCTCCATGATCGAGGCGTTAGGATCCATCACTGTCAACCTTTCCGCTCCTGAAACAGCCTCCCGCAGGTTTCGAAGGCCTGCGGGAGGCTTTGTTGGCCCGACTATACCATAACCGGACCGTTCCGGCAAAAAGCCTCCCGCCGGTTTCTGGCCGGCGGGAGGCACGCAACCTACCACAAACCCAGCGCCCCAATTATGGGTTCGTGGTCGTCACATCTACCGGCGCAAACTCCACATAGGCCGTACAGCGGCCGTCCAGCCGCACCTGGATGCTGGTGCCCAGCCCCTCCGGCGTCACGGTGTAGGTGCCCTGGTTAAAGGGCGCGAACTCCACCGCGTACTCGCCGTACTCCGGCTTGGTGCCGGTCAGACCGACCGTCTGCCAGCCCTCGGTGGAGACCCGCACCGGCAGGCCCTTCTTGCCGATGACCGAGACCCGCAGGACCGAGCGGAACTCCCAGGTGTCCTGGTTCGTGCAGTTACTGCTGGTGATGCGGCCCACCCACTGCCGCGTGACCACCGGCGGCCGCGGGGTGGATACCGGCGTCGGCGTCGGATACGGCGGCCAGGTGGGAGGACGCGGCGCCGGCGGATAGACCTGGCCGGGGATCACCAGCACCTGGCCGGAGTAAATCAGCGATGGATTGGGCAGGTTGTTGGCCTGCACCAGCGCCCATACGCTGGTGCCGTAGCGCAGGGCGATGCGCGCCAGCGTGTCCCCCGGCTGGACCACATAATAGGTGGCCGCCGGCATGCTGGGCGGCAGAGCTGTCCCGCTGGGGATGAGCAGTACCTGGCCGGCGTAAATGTACCAGGAGTTGGCCAGGTTATTGGCCCGCATAATGGCCTCTACCGTGGTGCCGAAGCGGTAGGCGATGGAGCTCAGCGTATCCCCCCACTGCACCACGTAGCGCGTCGTAGGCGCCGGCGGGGGCGGCGGAGGCGTCGGAGGCGTGCCGGCGGCGCCCGGGATTGTCAGCACCTGGCCGGCATAAATGAAATTGGGATTGCTGAGGCCGTTGGCCTGCATGATCGCTTCCACGGTCGTGCCGAAGCGGTAGGCGATACTGCTCAGGGAATCCCCCCACTGCACCACGTAGGTGGTGCCGCCGGCCGGCGCCGGCGTGCCGGCCACCGGGATGATCAACGTCTGGCCGACGTAAATATAATCCGGGTTGGCCAGCCCGTTGGCCTGCACGATCGCCCACACGCTGACGCCGTAGTGAGCCGCGATGCCTTCCAGCGTCTCGCCCCAGCGCACCACGTGCACCACCTGTCCGCTGGCCGCCGGCGCGCCCTGCACCGGCGCCACCATCCCCATCAGGACGGTCAGCACCAAGGCCAGGATGACCCACCTGCCCGCGCGATATGTCATGGGCTATTCCTCCTCACATGCTTGAACGCCGGCGCGGAACCGGCCGGCAACGCACAGCGCCGCAAAACCTAACATAATCTTACATCATGCCAGAGACCGTGTCAAGGGGTCTGGAGAAAATAAACGTAAAGAATCCGCACGGGGTCACTGTCCCGCGGCCGGCGCCCACGCTGTCAGCTCCCAACGCTCTCGGTAGGCGTTATGGAGGAGATAGCGCTCGCGCAGTACTTCCCCGACGCCGGCGCAGAACGTCACCCACTGCACCTCCCCCGTCCCACTGCCGGCCAGTTGGTAACAGCCGGAGAAGCGGCCGGCCGGCGTCTCGGCGACACCGCTGGAGCGCACCTCCCATGTCATCCGGTCGGGGCCGGCCTGTCCCCAGCGGTCCCCGACCTGCATGGGCCAGATGAAACGCAGGGACTGGGCCTGCAGTTCGTCCGATGCCAGCAGGGCCTCGCCGGCGTACCCCGCCGGCACGCTCATCAGCCGGCCGTCCATGAGCACCAGTTCAGAGGGGCTGTCCAGCAGGGGGAGGGCCATTCCTTGAGCGCCTTCCCTCTGCAGTGCGACGAATTGGGCACCCTTTTGTTCCGTGACGGACGTCACCGTCTCGGTCACCAGCGCCGAGGCCCTCCACCACCAGCCCTCCACCCGCTGAACGGTTTCCACCCGATACACCCACTGCTTCCCCACCGCGAGGGGATAGGCTTCGGTCAGGGTGGAAAACGTGCGGGCTTCTGGCGAGCCGGCCGATACCGCCGGCATCTCGCTCTGCGTCCACTGCACCGGGTTCACCGCCGTGACGTTCACCCGCACCTCCCAGTGCAGATGACTGCCGGTCGAAAGGCCAGTGTTCCCCACCCGGCCGATGAGGTCGCCGGGTTTGACGGACTGGCCGGCGCTCACCAGGATTTCGGACAGATGCCAGAAGCCGGAATAGACACCTAGCCCATGGTCAATCACGACCGCTCGGCCCCGCACGGTCAGCGGCTCCGCCAGGGCAATGCGGCCGGCGGCCGGCGCATACACCGGCGTGCCCTCCGGCGCGCCGAAATCCAGCCCCTCATGATAGCTGGAGGCCGGCCCGCCGTTATAGGAGCGGCGCTCGCCGAAGGCGGAGGTGACCCGGCGCACGCTCGCCTCCAGCGGATAGCGGAAGGTCCCGGACCACAGCTTCTCCGGCGTCCGCTGGGAGAAAATGCCGGCCAGGCGCCTCCACTCGGCACGGATCAGTTCGGCGTTCAGGAGGCCGGCCTTCTCGCTGGAAGGCGGGATGACGATGTCATATGTCTCGAAGGTGCCGGCCACCACGTACAGGTTGGCCGACAGCCGGCCGATGGGCTGAGAGTCGCCCTGCTCGGAAGCGGGGTAGGCGCGCAGTTCCACGAGGTAGATGCCCGGCTCCTGCATGGCATGCACCGGCAGTAAGGCCCAGGAGCGGAGGCCTTCCTGGACGAAGGGCACTTCGCCCCCCTTATACACGGCCGTCAAGCGCGCCGGCCGCTCGGTGATGACTTCGCAGGTGACCGTTTCGCCCTGCACCGCCGGCCAGGGGGACAGGCGTACCCGCACAAAGGGCGAGGAAAGGGGGCCGGCGAGCGGGGAAGCCGGCAGATAGACCAGCAGGCGCTGGCCCACCTCGATCCGATCGGGGTTCGTGATGCCGTTCCAGCGCACCAGGTCTTCCATACTGACCCCATAGCGCTGGGCGATCAGGGAGAGCGTTTCGCCGGGCTGGACGATGTGCACGGCGCCCTGCGCCGGCGGCCCGGCCAGCGCCTGGCCGGCGCATGCCGCGCCCAGCACCAGCATCAGCACGATGATAATGATGGCCTGCACAGCACATCTGCGGTGTATATGCATGCATCCCCCTGGGGTTCAGACGCCCGGGCCGGCTGTCATGTTCCATCGGCCGATGCATCGAGCGCGCGCAGTATCGCCGGCGTCACGTCGGTGATGGCGCGGGCCTGGCGGAACAGCTCTGCCGCCGGCCCCACCACCAGCAGGAGCACGGGGTTCTCCGTGTGCAGTTTGGTCTCCATGTCCTCGAAGTTGCCGTGGTCACTGCACAGCACCAGGCTGTCCGCCGGCCGCATGGATTCGACCACCCCCTGCAGAAAGGCGTCCAGGGCGTAGACCAGCCAGCGCGGCGTATGGGGCAGGCGCCGGTGGCCGATCATATCGGGGAGAAAGCTCTCGTACAGCACCAGGTCGTATTCCCGGCCCAGCGTGGCCAGATTGCGGCCGGCCTCCGCCGGCCGGCGGTACGCGCCGCGGATGCCGAAATAGCGCGGGAAAATGGAGTGGGTGAAGTCCCAATAGACCGCCTGGCCGCGCGCCAGGTCGCGAAAGTCACGGAACGGCAGGCCGGCGGCCAGGTTGGTCAGGGTTGTGGCGCTGTGCCGGCGCTTCCCTTCCTCCACCAACTGCCAGTACACGTCGGTGTAGGCGTTGGCGAAGGTGGCGCGCCGGCCGGCGGCGGCCGCCCGTTTGAGGATGCTGTGCTCGGCGATGATTTCCTGGAGCCGGCCGTTCGGATAGCCCGTGACGTGGGTGCCCAGCAGGGCCGGCGCGTTCACGCCGGTGAACAGCGCCGTTTGGCCGGTGGCGCTCTGGGGCACGCCTGGCACTCCGAGGCAGGCGTCCACGCCGCGCGCCAGCAGGTCGGGCCGCTCTACAAAGAGGGCCTGGGTCAGCCGCTGGCCCAGCAGACCCTCCAGGAAGGGCGCAGGATAGCGCCAGAAGGGATTGCTGTCATCCGGCCGGCCCAGGCCGAACCCATCCAGGAAGATGAACAGGACTGCCAATGCCCTTTATCCCAGCTTATACCCGATTTTGCGCAGTAACTGCTTGCGCCAGGCGATATCTTCATCGCCCTCGATGCCTTTCGTCTTCACGCCGTCAATGACGCCCAGGATGCCGCGCCCCTGCTCTGTCTCGGCGATGACGACCTGCACCGGGTTGGCGGTGGCGCAGAAGATGCGGCACACCTCCGGCACCATCTTGACCGCGTTGAGCACGTTGATGGGGTAGACGTTGCGCAGGAAGATGATGAAGCTGTGGCCGGCGGAGAGCGCCAGCGCATTCTTCTTGGCCAGCTCGATCATCTCGGCGTCCGTGCCGCTGTAGCGCACCAGCGCCGGCCCGGAGGATTCGCAGAACGCCAGGCCGAACTGGATGCCCGGCACGGCGGTCACCAGCGCCTCATGCAGGTCCTCCACCGTCTTGATGAAATGCGACTGGCCCAGGATGAAGTTGATCTCATCGGGCTTCTCGATGGTCACCAGCTTCAGCTCCATGTCCGACGCCTCCTTTCATGGGACTGATGGATTGCTCTGGGGATGCTGTCCTGCGCATTGTACCACAGGCCGGCCGGCGCGACAAGCGTCCCTGGAGAGGGGCGGATTCGGACTGCTGGCCGGCGAACCGCTGTGCGGACGTTCGGCGGCGTGGACATTTGTCAAAAGGTGGGGCATATGCTAGAATACCGCCCGTGAGTGGAAGGAGCCATCGCTTTCATGCCAACTTGGGAGGTTGGGCGTACATTGTGAACATACCAGGGCATCACTCTCCCGGCGGGCTGGTCCCTGCCGGGTCTCTGGATGGCCTTTCACGCCATTTCCACACCTTTCAATCCCCTTTCCGGCCGGCATTCCCATCCCCCTTCGATTGCGCCTGCGCATGGCACGGGACGCCCCATGCCCATTTGCCATTGCGCCCGCCGGCGCAGTCGTTTGCCGCGTGCCGGCGCGCGGTGAACCACTTCGAAGAGGATGAACGCATCAGGAGGTCATGATGGATGGCACGCAATCCCGCGGTATTGGGAGCACGTTAGAGCAGCTCTTGGAGAGCAAATGGACCGGTTGGATCATCAACCTGGTGGTCATCCCGGCCTTGCTGGCGGCAAGCTTACTGCTTCCGCCGATTTCCTTACGCGAGCGATTGTTTGAGGCCGGCTTTGCCCCCATCGCGATGGGCGGCGGCTCGGTGGTGGACCCGGACGGCACGCAGGTGACCCTGCCGGCAGAAGGACTGCAGGCGCCCGTCCGCGTCCGGCTCACATCTATCCCACGCCTGGAGTTCCTGGAGGGTTCCGCCGGCCGCGCCCTGCGCAAGGCCGCAGAAAGCATTCCCGAATATCTCGTCATGCGCAGTCCGCTCTATCAGGTTGCCCTGCGGGGGAGCATGCCCTCTCAGGCCATCCTGACCATTCCCATTCCCAATGATTCGGAGCCTTATTCCACCCTGGACATCTATGCCTGGCAGGATGACGCCTGGACCTGGCTCCCACACAACATCATCGCTGAGGATGATGTCATCGAGTCGCACGTGGGCTGGCTGCCGGGAGCCTTTGCCGTCTTTCAGACGGATGCGCGCGCCCCATCGGTGGGCATTGACCTGGAGGGGGAGGTAGCCCTGCCGGCCAATATGCTGAGTTCCGCCAGCGAGGTCTTCCCCCAGGGCCTCTACATGGCCGATGATGGGAGCATTGTGGGCGACCTGCCGGCCTCGGTGGAGGCGGCGCGCCAGGCCGGCCTGCGCATCATCCCCACCGTGCGCAACTGGGGGCCGGACGGCGTGGTGCGCAGTGACCTGACCGACAACATGCTCATCTCCGAGCAGGCGCGCCAGGCCCATGTGCAGGCGCTGGTGAGCCTGGCGGTCAATCATGACTTCGCCGGCGTCGAGGTGTACTACCGCGGGGTCAGCCCGGACCTGCGGGCCGAGTTCCGCAACTTTATCCAGGCGCTGTCCGACGGCCTGCACACCAACGGCAAACTGCTGTCGGTGCGCGTGGACCCGCCGGTGCAGATCGCCGAGGATCGCTGGGATACCGGCGCGTATGACTGGGTAGCGCTGGGCATGGCCGCGGATATCTTCCGCGTGGAAGGCCTTCCGAACCCGGACGCCTGGCGCGCCGGCGGCCAGATGGAACAGTTCCTGAGCTGGGCGGTGGGCCAGGTGGATCGCTTCAAACTGCAACCCGTCCTGTCTGCCTACAGCGTGGAGCAGGTGGGGAACACGTACACGGCCATCCCGTACTCCCAAGCGTTGGCGGCCTTCACCCAGGTGGAGGTGAGCGGCTCCAACGTCATCAATCCTGGCCAGCATGTGGCCTTCGCGCTGAAGGCGGCGCGGGAATCCGGCGGGGTGAAGTTCGACGAAGCGCTGGGCACGTATGTGTTCAGCTACACGGACTCCGCCGGCCGCCGGCATACCGTTTATCTGGAGAACGCCGCCAGCCTGGCCCATAAGACCAGCCTGCTGGCCGGCTATAACCTGCGCGGCGTGGCGGTGGAGCATCTGGCCGGCGAGCAGAACGACGAGCTGATCTGGCCGGTGCTCCAACAGTACGCCGCCGCGCCGGGTGCCAAACCAGGCGCCAACCCGCTGACCGCTACCTGGACGGTGCGCAAGTCCAGCGGCGAACCGCTGGTCTCCGAATCCCGCCCCCTGGATCAGCCGGTCTATGACTGGGTGGCGCCGCAGGAGCCGGGCGAATATGTGGTGGAGGTGGCTATCGCCGGCGGTGATGGCAAGACGCTGGTGGCCGGCACCCCCATCGCCATGGTCGTGGCATCGCCCACTCCTACTCCGACCATGACCCCGACGCCGACGGCCACGCCCACGCCGGCGCCGACCGCAACTCCCAAACCGAAGGCGACGGCCACGCCGAAACCGCAGGCCTCCGCCGGCGAGAGCGCCAGCCCGGCGCCGGCGCCGCGCAACACCAGCTTCGGCTACGGCATCCAGGCGCACTGGTACTATACCGACCATGCCCAGCTCGTGAACCATATCAAGGCGCTGGGGTTCAACTGGACCAAACAGCAGGTCGAGTGGAAGGCCGTCGAATCGGGCGGCAAGGGGCAGTACAATTGGGGCGAGCTGGATCGGATCGTGGAAAGCTGTCATGCCAACGGCATCAACCTTCTGCTGAGCGTGGTGAAGGCGCCGGCCTGGGCGCGTCCGCCCGGAGCGGACCTGAGGGTGGAAGGCCCGCCGGCCAACCCGCAGGATTTCGCCGACTTCCTCAGCGCCATGGCCGCCCGCTATAAGGGCAAGGTGCAGGCCTATGAGATCTGGAACGAGCAGAACCTGCACTATGAATGGGGCAATCAGCCCATCAACGCGGCGCAGTATATGGAACTGCTGAAGGCCGCCTACCGCGCCATCAAGGCGGTGGACCCCAATGCCATCGTGGTCAGCGGCGCCCTTACCCCCACAGGTGTGAACGACGGCCGTACCGCCATTGATGACGTGGTGTACCTGGAGCAGATGTATCAGAATGGGCTGAAGAACTACTCCGATGCCATCGGCGCCCATCCGTCGGGCTATAACAATCCGCCCGATGCCAAGTTCGGCTATAATGACCCGGCCGAGCCGGCCTTCAAGAACCACCCCAGCTTCTTCTTCCGGGAGACCATGGAGCGCTACCGCAACGTCATGGTCAAGTACGGCGACAGCAACAAGAAGATCTGGGCGACGGAATTCGGCTGGGCATCTATCGAGAACCTGGCACCTTCGCCGGCGCCCGGCTACGAGTATGCCGCCAACGTCACCGAGGCGGAACAGGCGGAATATATCCGCCGCGCCTATGAGATGGGCCGCAATTGGGGCTGGGTCGGCGTGATGTTCCTCTGGAACCTGAACTATGCCCCGGTCGCCGGCCCGCAGGACGAAAAGGCGGCCTTTAGCATCGTGCGGTCCGACTGGAGCCAGCGGCCGGCCTTCGTCGCCCTGGCCAACATGCCCAAATAACACGGTAGCAGTGGAGGGATAGGCGGCGTCTCTGCGGCCGGCATCCATGGCGGGAGACGCCGCCTTTATGTGTTATTCGTGTAGGTGAATGAAGGAGGCATTGATGCCAGCATTCCAGAAGAACATATCCCGGCACAGTCTGCTGGTCTGGATGGTCGTCTTCGTCATGCTTGCCATTTCTGTGGGAGGGTTGGCCGGCTGTGGGAATCGGAGCACACCCGTCGCCACACCGGAGCCGACGGCAACTGCCACGCCCCTGCCTTCGCCCACGCCAACCCCCATCCCTTCGCCGACCGAGACGCCGAAGGTGGTCCTGCCGATCGTGACCAATCAGGGGCAGGGCACACCGGAAGCTACCGCTTCTGCGCCGGCCAACACGCCGGCCGCTTCCCCCTCTGCGCCGGCGACCCCGACCTCTTCGGCGCCCGGCAAAAAGTCGTCCACCGGCGTGCGCTGGCTGAATTCCCCCGAGTACGGCATGCATGTCTTCCTGTGGTGGCGGCCGGAGGTGGCGGACCGCGATCTGCAGTTGGTGCGCGACGCCGGCTTCCAGTGGGTGAAGCAGACCTTCGCCTGGCGGGACATCGAGGGGGCCGGCAAGGGACAGTTCGACTGGTCGTATACCGATCGTATCGTCCAACAGGTGGAGCAGTACGGCCTGAAACTGCTGGCGCGGGTGGATTCTCAGCCGGCATGGGCCGGCGGCGGGTATCCGGAGAACGGCCCACCGGACAACCTACAGGATTTCGCCGACTTCCTGACGGCGCTGGCGGCGCGCTATAAGGGGCGCATCCACGCCTATCAGATCTGGAACGAGCCCAACCTGAACGTGCCCGGGCGGAGCGAATGGGGCGGCCGGCCGCCCAACCCGGCCGAATATACCGAGATGCTCAAGGTGGCCTACCGCGCGATCAAGGCGGTGGACCCGAACGCGATCGTGATCTCCGCCGGCCTGGCCCCCACCACGCGCTGGGACGATGTGGCCATGCCCGACCTGGAGTTCATCCGCGGCATGTACGCCGCCGGCGCCAAGCCGTACTTTGACATGCTGGGCGCGCACGGCGCCGGCTATAAGGCGCCGCCGGAAATGGACCCGGCCGAAGTGGCGCGCAACCCGGTCTACAACAACAACGATCCCAGCCCGGAACCCCTGAAGCGCATCTACTGCTTCCGCCATGTGGAGGATATCCGGCAGGTGATGGTGGAGAACGGGGACGCCGACAAGCAGATCGCCCTGCTGGAATTCGGCTGGACCATTGACCCGCGCCCCGAATCCCCGTATCACTGGCACGCGGTCACCCCCTTCGAGCAGGGGGAGTATCTGGTGCGGGCGTATCAGTACGCCAAGGCGCACTGGTCCCCTTGGATCGGCATCATGAGCCTGATTTACCTGCAGAACGTGGACTGGACACCGGAGAAAGAGGAGTACTGGTGGTCCATTATTGAGCCGGCATATCCCGAGCTGAAACTGCGGCCGGCCTACGTCATGCTGAAGGAGATGCCCAAATAGGCCGCCCGCCCTGACACAAGGAGGTGTGCGGATGTGTGACACGCTGGTGGCTCTGGGGAACAGCACGGCGGACGGCAGTGTGCTGTTCGCCAAAAATTCGGACCGGGAGGCCAACGAGGCTCAAGGGCTGGTGTACTTTCCGCCGGCCCTGCACCGCTCCGACGAGACGGTGAAGTGCACCTTCATCGAAATCCCCCAGGTGCGTGAGACCCTGGGGGTCATCCTTTCCAAACCCTTCTGGATGTTCGGGTGCGAGATGGGGGCCAACGAGGCCGGCGTCGTCATGGGCAACGAGGCGGTCTTCACCAAACTGCCGTATGAGACGAGCGGGCTGACCGGCATGGACCTGATGCGTCTGGCCCTGGAGCGCGCCGATACCGCTCATAAGGCGCTCTATACCATCATCGAGCTGATGGGCAAGTACGGCCAGTGCGCGCTGGGGGGCTACCGGCACACCATCAAGTATCACAACGCCTTCATCATCGCCGATGCCAAAGAGGCCTATGTGCTGGAGACCGCCGGCCCGCATTGGGTCGTGGAAAAGGTGCGCGACGTGCGGAGCATCTCCAATGGGCTGTCCATCGGGAGCGAATGGGACGATGCCTCGCCGGGGCTGGTGGAATACGCTGTCCAGCGGGGATGGTGCCGCTCAAAGGCGGAGTTCCACTTCGCGCGCTGTTACCGCGAGCCGATATACACCTTTTTCAGCGCCAGCTATCAGCGCCATGCCTGCACCAGTACTTTCCTGCAGGAGCACAAGGGCCGGCTGACCCCGCGGGATTTGGCGCGCCTCCTGCGCGACCACGGCCCGCACGGCCAATCCCCTGACTGGCGGCCGGAGCAGGGGCTGTTGATGCAGGTATGCGCCCATGCCTCCTGGGGACCCATTCGCGGGGGCGGTGCCCAGACCGCCGGCTCCATGATCGCACAGCTCCGGCCGGACGGGGCCACCTTCTGGTTCACGGGCACCGCGGCGCCCTGCACGGGGATCTTCAAGCCGGTCCGCTTTGCCGCCGGCGAGCGCCTGCCGGCCGTCTTTGGCCCGGAGCCTGGGGCGACATATGACGAACGGGTGCGCTGGTGGCGGCATGAGGTACTGCACCGCGCCGTACTGCTGGATTACCCGACGCGCATGGCCCTTTATCGCGATGAGCGCGATGCGCTGGAGGGGGAGTTTTTCGCCGGCGGAGAGGGTCCCGATTTCGTGGAGGAGTGCTTCGCCCGGGCGGATGCCGCCGAACAGGAATGGACGCGGCGCGTGCGCGCAACGCCGGTGCGCCGCCGGCCTGGACTGCTGTACCGCCGCTATTGGGAGGCGCAGAACCGCGCCGCACAGATGCCGGCGCTGACATGAAAGGGCGCACCGCATGGGAGAAACAGCACACGAGGAGATCGCGCAGCGCGCCGGCAGTTTGATGCGGCAGGGCTATCACTGAGCGGAGGCCGTCCTGCGCGCCGTTGGCGAGCACTGGTGGGGGGAGTTGGACGAGCGCTTCCTGCGCTCGGCGACCGCCTTCTGCGGCGGGATCGGCGGCACGCGGGAGGAGCTGTGCGGCGCGTTTTCTGCCGGCGTGATGCTGGTGAGCGCCCGCTACGGCCGGCTCACCCCGCACGAGGATGAACTGCCGGCCTATGCCCGTGCGCGCGCCTTTCGTCTGCGCTTCCTCCTGCGCTGGAAGACCCTGCGCTGTGCGCCCCTGCGCGAGCAGGTGTACGGCCCCGGCGGCCCAGGCTCCTGCGTGGCCGTGGGAGAGGAGACCGTCCGCATCCTCCTAAGCCTGCTGGAGGGCACATGAGCAGTCCGCCGGCGTCCTCTGTCCCTGTCCCCCGCTTGTTACTGCCACTGGGCGCGGCGGTCATCCTCTCGCTGACCGGCGACCAGACCATGTATGCCTCCCTGGCCACCCAGACGGAGGTGGTGCGCATCAGCATAACGGCGGTGGGGGTCATGCTGGGCGTGAACCGCCTGGTGCGCATCCCCGGCAATCCATTGGGGGGATGGCTGGTGGACCGCTTTGGCCGGCGGCGTCCCTTTATTGCCGGCATGCTGTTGGGGGCCGTTTCCACCGCGCTGTGCGGCCTGGCGGTGGGCTTCTGGCCGCTCCTGCTGGCGCGCGCCCTGTGGGGCATCGCCTGGACGCTGATCAACGTCACCGCCATGACCATGGTCATGGATATCACCACGCCGGCAGACCGCGGCCGGACGGCCGGCCTGTATCAAATCTCGGTGCTGATGGGCCTTTCCATCATGGCGGTCGGCAGTGGCGCGCTGGTGGACACCCTGGGGTTCCGGCAGACGCTGTTCCTGGGCGCCGGCGTCACCGGCGTGGGGCTGTTGATCGCTTTGCTGGCCCTGCCGGAGACCGCGCCGGCCCTCCGGCGGTTTCCGCCGGAGCCCGTTGGACGGTGGAGCTGGCGGCGGGTCAGGGATGGCCTGCGCCGGCAGATCACCCCACCCATCCTCATTTCCATCATCCTGTATGCGCTGACCAATCTGGCCGGCAACGGCGTGGTGATGTCAACGGTGGGACTGCTCCTGCGCCTGCGCTACGGCGAGGTGGTCCCGTTGGGGGATCGCGCCATCGGTGTGCCGACGCTGGCCGGCCTTCTGCTGGGCATTGGCCCTATCATGGGCATCATCGCCGGCCCGCTCGCCGGCTGGCTCTCGGACCGGGCCGGCCAGCGTTGGCGGGTGATGCGCTGGGGGCTGGCGTTGGGCATTCTCGGTTTTGCCCTGCTGTCCCTTGACGGCGCAGTGGCGGTCATCGCCGCCGGCGTGATGGTGGCGGCGTTCGCCGACGGCATCCTGACCCCTACCACCATGGCGCAGACGGGGGACCTATCGCGGCGGGAGCGGCAGGGGGTGCTCATGGGGCTGTATGCCGCCGGCGGGGATCTGGGGAGCGCGGCCGGCCCCTTCCTGGCATATGCGCTGGCGTACCTGCTGGAGCTGAAATGGGTGTACGTCCTCTGCATGGTGCTCTATTTCCTCGCCCTGCTGGCGACGTGGAGCGTTGGCAGGGAACGGGCCTCTTCGCCTCGGGAGATTCCCTCTTTGTGATGCTTTCCTCACCTGTGCTATAATCAGGTCAATCTTGAGCCTGGCAGTTCTGGTGCCATCATCATGCCGGAGGAGTGTGCGCGATGCGTCGTTCATGGTGGCGGGTGGTAGCAGTGCTGGCGCTGGTGCTGTTGCTGGCGCCGGCGGGGTGTCAGAAAGCGGCAGAGCCCGCGGAGAGCGATCAGCCGCCGCCCACGCCGGTGGCGGCACAGGTGTTTGCCGCCAACTGCGCCGGCTGTCACGGTGAGCAGGGGCAGGGGGCGCGCGGGCCGGCCATCAAGCCCAGCAAGCGGAGCGAGCAGGAGCTGTTCCTCATCATCGCGGACGGCCGCGGGGAGATGCCGGCCTTTCGCGGCCGGCTGGCGGAATCCGAAGTGCAGGCGCTCATCTCCTTCCTGCGCGGCGAGTAGGTGGGACGCGGGTGCTTCCAGGTCTGCCCCCGTTCGGCCGGCATGTCCAGCATCTGCGCCGCTATCAGCAGATCGCCCGCGTCCTGATCCGCCACGGCTTTGACAATGTGGTGGAACAGCTTGGTCTGCTGACCCGGCTGGCACTGCCGTGGCGGGTCTCGGAGCGGGTGCGTCCCATCGCGCCCTTGACGCCGGCGGAGCACCTGCGTCTGGCTATCGAGGAGCTGGGCCCGACCTTCGTGAAATTGGGGCAGATGCTCTCCACGCGCCCTGATTTACTGCCGCCGGCGTATCTGCACGAGCTGTCTAAACTCCGCGATGAGGTTCCTCCGTTCCCCTCGGAGCAGGCCCGCGCCATTGTGGAGGCGGAGCTGGGCGCTCCCATTGACCAGTTATTCCGTTCCTTTGATGAGAAGGTGCTGGCGGCCGCTTCCTTAGGGCAGGTGCACGGCGCTGTCCTGCCCGACGGCAGTGAGGTGGTGGTCAAGGTCCTGCGCCCCAATATCCGCCGCATCGTCGAGGTGGACCTGGACATCCTGTACGACATGGCGCGGCTGGCGGAAGAGCGCACTGCCTTCGGCAGGATGTATGCCTTCACGGAGCTGGCGGACGA
>JAPWUQ010000211.1 GCA_028275445.1 Anaerolineae bacterium
GCGCGCCGCGGCCCGCGGCCTGCGCCGCCGGCCCCGAGATGAGCAAGACGAATGATGCGCGCCGGCCAGCCGCAACCAGCACACAACACCGCCATGGGGCTAGTCGACGCGATTAGCCCCATGACGTTCGTAAGGTGAATTGCGGATGCCTGTCGAGTGGAAGGTTATCGTGGGATTGGGCAACCCAGGGGCGCGTTACGCGCGCAACCGGCATAATGTCGGCTTCCAATGCGTGGATGCCCTGGCCGGCGCGCACGGCCTGTCGTTTTCGATGGAGCCGCGCCTGCACGCCCAGATCGCCCAGGGCACCATCGCCGGCGTGCCGGCCCTGCTCGTCAAGCCCATGACCTACATGAACCTGAGCGGGAAGGCGGTGCAGGCGGTTCTGCATTATTACCGGCGCACGCCGGCGGACCTGCTGGTGGTGTACGACGACCTGGACCTGCCGCTGGGAAGGGTGCGCATGCGGCCGGCCGGCGGGAGCGGCGGCCATAAGGGCATGCAGTCCATCATCCAGGCCCTGGGCACGGAGGAGTTCGCCCGACTGCGCATCGGCATCGGCCGGCCGAGCGCCGGCGATCCCGCCGATTACGTCCTGCAGGATTTCACGACAGATGAGGCGATCGAGATTGCCCGGGCCATTGATCGGGCCCTGGAGGCCATCCAGCTCTGGCTGCAGGGCAACCTGGATGCGGCCATGAATCACGTTAACCGCCCCGTGGAGGGTCAGCGGATAGAGAAAAGTTGAAGCTCAGCGGTTTACTGGAACTTCTGCGCGAGCGGCCGGCCTATCAGGCCCTGCTCGACGCCTTACAAGCGGATATCCCGGGCTGGCGCGGACGGACGCGTCCCCTGCAGATTCTCAAGAGCGCCCGTCCGTACCTGGTGGCCGCCCTGGCCCAGCACCTGCGGCGCCCCATCCTGGTGGTGACGGGCCGGCCTCAGCGCGCCGTGCAGTTGCATACCCATCTGCGGCAGTGGCTGCCGGCCTCCGAGGTGCATCTCTTCAGCGCCGCCGACCCCCTGCCGTATGAGAAGGTCCCCTGGGGCGGAGAGACCATCTTCCAGCGCCTGAGCGCCCTCTCTGCCCTGGCGCCCTATTTCGCCAGCACGCCGGCCCAGGCCGGCGGTGAGGAGCCTCCCATTGTCGTCACCTCGGCGCGCGCCCTGCTCAGCCTGACCATCCCCCGCCGCGAGTTCATCCTGGGCCTGCGCGTCCTGCGGCAGGGCCAGCAGGTCAACCTGGTCAAACTGCTGGAGAGCCTGGTCTCCATGGGCTATCAGCCGGCGCAGTTGGTGGAGGAGCCGGGCACCTTCAGCCGGCGCGGCGGCATTATTGACTTCTTCCCGCCCACCGAGCGGTGGCCGGTGCGCATGGAGCTGTTCGGCGACGAGATTGACTCCCTGCGCCAGTTCGACCCATCCACCCAGCGCTCCATGCAGTCCATTCCCGCGGTGACGCTGGTGCCGGCCAACGAGGCCCTGCCCAAATTCGGGCCGCAGGCCGCCGAACGGCTGGAGCACCTCGCCCTGGAGGCCTGCCAGACGGTAGCCGCTATGGACTTCCGCCGCGATATCGAGCGGCTGGCCGCCGGCGAGACCTTTAAGGGCATCGAATTTTATCTGCCCTACCTGTACTCCCAACCGGGGCGCCTGCTGGATTATCTGCCGGACGCCGGCCTGCTCATCGTCGAGGATATGGCCGAGCTGGACGAGGCCGCCCGGGAATTCATGAAGCAGGCCGAGGACAACCGTCAGACCGTTCAGCGCACCGGCGACCTGCCGCCCGATTTCGCCGCCACCCATTGGGATTGGGAGCAGGAGAAGGAGCGCGTCGCGGCCCGGGCAGACCTGGACCTGGGGTACGGCCTGGAGGCAGAGGAGGAATCCCTGCCCCCGCTGGCCGAGCTGTTCGCGCCGGCGCCCCACTACGGCGGCCGGCTCAAGCAAATCGTGAGCGAGAGCGATGAGATGGCGCGCGCCGGCGAGCGCGTGGTCATCGTCAGCCGGCAGGCGCGGCGGCTGGCGGAGCTGTTCCTGGAAGCCGGCCGGCCCATTGCTGAGGCGGAGGAAATTACCCAGCCCCCCATCCCCGGCACCATCACCCTCCTGCGCGGGGTGCTGTCCGAGGGGTGGATGCTGGACCATGTCTGGCCGGCGGAATCGGACGCGCCCGCCGGCCCAGCCACGGTACTGCTGACCGATACCGAGCTGTTCGGCTGGTCCAAGCCGGAGAGCCGTCAGCGCCGGCGCGCCCGCGGCCTCTCCCCGGAGGCCTTCTTCTCCGACGTCTCCCCGGGCGACTATGTGGTGCACGTGGAGCACGGCATCGGCATTTACCGCGGCCTGGTGCGGATGACGGTGGACGGCATCGAGCGGGAATACCTGCAGGTGGATTATGCCGCCGGCGACCGCCTCTTTGTGCCTGTGCATCAGGCCGACCGTCTGGCGCGCTACGTCGGCCCGGGCGAGGGCGCTCCGCCGCTCAGCCGGCTGGGCACCGGCGAATGGGAACAGACCAAAGCCCGTGCCCAGAAAGCGGTGCGGGACCTGGCGCGCGAACTGCTGGAGCTGTACGCCGCGCGCGCCACTGCCCAGGGACATGCCTTCCAGCCGGATACCCCCTGGCAGGCGGAGATGGAAGAGGCCTTTCCTTATACCGAGACGCCGGACCAGTTGATGGCCATCGAGGAAGTGAAAGCTGATATGGAACGGCCTCTGCCCATGGACCGCCTTATCTGCGGCGATGTGGGCTACGGCAAGACCGAGGTCGCCCTGCGCTCCGCCTTCAAGGCGGTGATGGACGGCAAGCAGGTGGCGGTGCTGGTGCCGACCACCGTGCTGGCCCAACAGCACTACAAGCGCTTTCAGGAGCGGCTGGCGGCCTTCCCGGTCATTGTCGAGATGCTGTCGCGCTTCCGTTCCAGGCAGGAGCAGGAGCGCATCCTGCAGGAGCTGGCCGCCGGCAAAATTGACATCATCATCGGCACCCACCGCCTGCTCCAGAAAGATGTGAAATTCAAGGACCTGGGCCTGGTCATCATTGACGAGGAACAGCGCTTCGGCGTGGCCCATAAGGAGCGCCTCAAGCAACTGCGCAAGGAAGTGGATGTGCTGACGCTCACCGCCACGCCCATCCCGCGCACTCTGCACATGTCGCTGGTCGGCCTGCGCGATATGAGCACCATTGACACGCCGCCCGAGGACCGTCTGCCCATCAAGACGGTCCTGGCCCCCTACGACGATAACCTGGTGCGGCAGGCCATCCTGCGGGAGCTGGAGCGGGGCGGCCAGGTGTACTTCGTGCACAACCGCGTGCAGGGCATCGAGATCATCGCCCGCAGGCTCCAGAAGCTGGTGCCGGAGGCCACCTTCGCCATCGCCCATGGGCAGATGCCGGAGAGAGAGCTGGCCCAGGTGATGTGGGATTTTGCCAACGGGGAATATGATGTGCTGGTGTGCACCACCATCATCGAGAGCGGCATTGATATCCCCAACGTGAACACTATCATCATCAACCGGGCGGACACCTTCGGCCTGGCCCAGTTGTATCAACTGCGCGGGCGCGTGGGGCGCGGCGCCGTGCGCGCCTATGCCTACCTGCTGTACGACAAGCATCATCCGCTCAGCCCGGTGGCGCGCCGCCGGCTGGAAGCCATCGCCGAGGCGACCGAGCTGGGCGCCGGCTTTCGCATCGCCCTGGAGGACCTGGAGATTCGCGGCGCCGGCGAGATACTGGGCGCCCGCCAGCACGGCCACATCGCCGCCATCGGCCTGGACATGTATTCCCGGCTCCTCTCGCAGGCCATTCAGGAACTGCGCGAGGGCGGAGCTCCGGATGAGGAGCCAAAGAAGAAGCCGGGCGCCGGCTGGCGCCGGCCCCAGCTCCCCAAGACCATCGGTGCCGACCAGCCGCTGGTGCTGATCGATCTGCCGCTGGTGGCATATATTCCAGAAAGTTATATTCCCGAGGAGCCTCTGCGCCTGCAGATGTACCGCCGGCTGGCGGAGCTGAGCACCCATGCGGAGATTGACGAACTGGCCGCGGAACTGCGGGACCGCTTCGGCCCCCTGCCTGTGGAGGTGGAAAACCTCTTCTTCCAGCTCCATGTGCGGGCCGATGCCCTGCAGTTAGGCATTGAGGCCATCGTGCGCGAGAACAACAGCCTGGTGATCCGCTGTATCGGCCTGGAGCTGATCGACCGGGATGCGCTCCAGCAGAAGCTGGGCAGTGCCGCCAAGGTGGCACGCCGGCATATCGCCATCCCGCTGGACGAGCAGGGCATCTGGCGCGAGGTGCTGACCAAGGTGCTGAGCGAACTGGCGGTGGCCGCCTGAGGCGCGGA
>JAPWUQ010000212.1 GCA_028275445.1 Anaerolineae bacterium
GCGATATCGTTGGGCAGGGCCTGGATCAATTCCTGGGCGCCGAGCGCCGGCACGACGCCGGCGTCCCCCTGCTGTTTCATAGCAATAGTGCCGCCCGTGGTCAGGATAGCGATGGTCTTCATCGACGCCGCTTTATGCCCCCTTGCATACCTTGCGGAAGATGGTTATTCGTCACCCAGAGCGCGGTTCACCTCACGTACCAGTGTCCCATCCACGACCAGTTGATGCACCGCCTGGATATGAGGATACATGACATCATCGTTCTCCAGGAAAGGCACGCGCTGGCGAATCAGGTCATACGCCACCGCCGTGCCGCGCCCCAGTTTGGCGGAAGGCCCCAGACACTCGCGCCGGAAATCAATGCCCTGCGCGGCGGCCAGCAGTTCCATGGCCAGGATATATTCGACGTTGTCCAGTATCTGTATGGCCTTGCGCGCCGCGGCCGGCCCCATGCTGACGTGGTCCTCCGTGTTGGCAGAGGTGGGGATGGTGTCCACGCTGGCCGGATGCGCCAGCACCTTATTTTCCGAGGCCAGGGCCGCGGCGGTGTACTGCACCAGCATGAAGCCGGAGTTCAGCCCACCGTGCTTAATGAGGAACGCCGGCAGGACATTGGCGTTGCTCGCCTCGTCCGTCAGGCGGGTAAGCCGGCGCTCCGACATATTGCCCAGCTCCGCCAGCGCCACACACAGGTAATCCATGGCAATGGCCACCGGCTCGCCGTGGAAATTGCCGCCGGAGATCCAGCGCGGCGTGCCATCTTCCTCGAAGAAGAGCAAGGGGTTATCGGTCACGCTGTTCAGCTCGATGTTCAGCACCCAGCGGGCGTACAGGATGGCATCGCGCGCCGCGCCGTGCACCTGCGGGATACAGCGCAGGGTGTAGGCATCCTGGACGTTGAGCGGGTCGTAGGAGCGGGTAAAGGTACTGCCCTCGATGAGCCGGCGGAAATAGGCCGCCGCCTCTATCTGGCGGGGATGCGGACGGACGGCGTGAATGCGCTCGTCGAAGGCATCCGGAGTGCCGTGCAGGGCCTCGAGCGAGAGGGCGCCGGCGATGTCCGCCACCTTGGCCACATTCTCCGCGCGCAGGGTCGCCAGCACACCGTGCGCACACATGAAGGCCGTGCCGTTGGTGAGCGCCAGGCCTTCCTTGGCGCCCAATTCTACCGGCTGGAGGCCGGCACGCGCCAGGGCCTCGGCGCCGGGCAGGCGTTCGCCGGCGTATTCCGCCTCTCCCAAGCCGATCAGCACCAGCGCCATGTGTGCCAGCGGCGCCAGGTCGCCGCTGGCACCGAGAGAGCCTTTCTCGGGGACGATGGGATGCACACCGCGCTCCAGCATGCGCAGGAGAAGCTCCAACGTCTGGAGCTGGATGCCCGAATGCCCCTTGGCAAGGGTATTGGCACGGATGAGCATCATGGCGCGGGTGAGCGGAATACTAATGGGCTTACCCACCCCCACCGCATGGCTCATGATGATGTTGCGCTGAAGCTGACGCGTTTGGGCCGGCGAGATGATGCGGTCCTTGAACGCACCGAAACCGGTCGTGATGCCGTAGACCACCTCCCCACGGGCGATAGCCTCATCTACCGCCTGGCGGGCTCGTTCCACCTTTTGGATGGCTTCTTCAGTAAGGAGAATCGCGAGAGAATGCGGGGCGGCATACGCCACTTTGGAGACATCTTCCAGCGTCAGGTGATCGCCGTCCAGATACAGCGTTTCCATACCTCCTCCTGTCCGCAGGGATCGCATCGCGCAGATGAGTATACCGGATGGGGCGTTTTCTGTCCAACGCGCCGCGCCGGCGGGCCGGCGGCCTTCCCCCGCCCTTATCCCCGTCGCCTCCGCGCCGCACCTCCTACCCCGCCATCCCCCTCCGCAATCCGAAATCCTCCATCCTCAGGCGGTTGACATTCCCACAAAATGCGCTACAATTCAATCACTCCCCGCACAGGGGGCCACAGCGCTACCATACATGTCCAGAAAGGAGATCACCTATGCAACTGTATATCCATACCCGCAACCTGGAGCTGACGGATTGGCTGGAATCGTACGTGCAGAAGAAACTGGGTAAGTTGGACCGTTATCTCCCCTCGATTGAAGAAACCCGCGTTGAGCTGACCTCGGAACCGACGAAGAATTCCAACCACAGCCAGGTCTGTGAGGTCACCGTCCGCACCAGGGGATCCATCCTGCGGGCGGAGGAGCGCGCCGGCGACATGCGGGATGCCATTGACCGCGTGGTCGAGAAGATGTACAAGCAGATCGCCCGCTACAAGGGCAAGCGCGAGCGCAACAAGGGACGCGCGCCGGCGGAACCCATGGGCGAGGCCCTGCCCATCGCCGTCGAGGAAGTCGAAGAGACGGAAGCCCCGCAGATCGTCCGCCGCAAGCGCTTCCCCGTTGTGCCCATGGACGAACAGGAAGCCATCGAACAGATGGAACTGCTCGGGCATGACTTCTTCCTGTTCTACAACGTCGATACATCGCAAATCAACGTGGTCTACCGCCGCAAGGATGGCAACTACGGACTGCTCGAGCCTGAGGTTATGTAAAATTCGTTTGGCGAACCATCCAGGGGCGATCGCTCATGCGTTTCGCCCCTGTTTTTCTGTAAAACGCCTTTCGGGACATCGGAACGAGGAAATCCATGGGACCGGAGCACTCTATCAAGGCTGACACCGCCGGCAAACTGGACCTCCTTATCATGCTGGGGGATGCCGGCCCCGCCTTCCCCGAACAACTGCTGGGAGCAGTGCGCGAGGCGGTGGCGATGGACCTGGTCGCATTGGGGCTGTCGCTCGCCGGCGTCGAACGGGTTATCGTCAGCACCAACCGCGCCTCATTCATGGAGCGGCTATCCTCCCTGCCCGTGCTGGTCATCCCCGATGAGCCGGGGGAGGATTTTCACTTCGGCCGGCACCTTCGACATGTACTGCAGGCCGCCGGCATCACCGGGAACCAGCGCGTGCTCTACATGGGCGGGGGAGCCGCGCCGCTCATCACCCAGTCCCAGTTCCAAACCCTGGTGGATACCCTGCGAGATAACCCGCAAGCTCTGGTCACCAACAACCTGTACTCCTCGGACTTGGTGGGCTTCACCGCCGGCTGGCTGGAGGAGGTGGAACCGCCGGCGCGCGATAATGACCTGGCGTGGAAATTGGCGGAAATGGGCAAACACGAGGTGCTACAGCCGCCGCGCAGTGCCGGCACCTCCTTCGATATCGACACCATCACCGATGTGCTCATCCTGAAGCTGTGCCGCGAGCGTCTGCACCCGCACACCCGCGCCGTCATGGACGGGGTAGCGGTGGACGCCTCCCATATTACCCGGACGCTGGAGGTATTGAAGGACCCGCACAAGACCCTGCTCCTGGTGGGAAGGGTCTCGGCGGATGTGTGGCACACCCTGCGCCGGCGCGCCGCCTGTCAGGTGCGCGTCATCTCCGAGGAGCGCGGCATGCGCGCCAGCGGCCGGCTCTCGCGGGGAGAAGTGCGCTCCCTCGTGGGATATTACGCCGATACGCAGGGCTTCGCCGGCCTTTTCTCCTACCTGGCGCAGATAGCGGACGCGGTCATCCTCGACAGCCGGGTGCTCTTCGCCCATCTGGGTCACTGGCCGTCGGACGCCGACCGCTGTTATGCGGACCTGGGACAGCCGGAGCATATCGAGGACAGTGTCATCCGGGAGCTGATCGCCGCGGCGCTTGCGGCGCCCATTCCTATAGCCATGGGGGGACATTCCCTGCTCTCCGGCGGCCTGCTGGCCCTGCTGGAAAGCATGGGGCTTTAGCCGGCGCGCAGGATGCGCCGCACCTCCAGCGTCGTGCGGAAAGCGGTATAGGCCATCAGCAGGCTGAGCACCAACCCGTGCCAGCCGTCGCGATATCCCTGCCAGGTGATGTAGCGTCGGCGGAATTCCCGCAGGGGCTGGAGAAAATAGGTCCACGGATGCGGCCGCACACCCCGCTCCACCTGCATCCGGGCGTCCAGCCGGGCATACTTCAACTGCTTCTCGATGAACTCCCTCCAGCTATCATAATTGTAATGGATGAGCGGATTCTGCAGATAGCCGGCCTCCCCCTCCAGCAGGACCACCTCATGCACCACCCGCCCTGGGTCATAGCGCCCCCGGTCCACCCGGAAAAGGCGGAGCTGATAGTCTGGGTACCAGCCGGCATGCTGAACCCATTTGCCGACGATGAAATTGCGCCGGGGGACCCACCAGCCGGCCTCCTCGCGTGTCAGGACACTGCGTATTTCCGCCGCCAGCTCCGGCGGCACCCGCTCATCCGCATCGAGGAAAAAGACCCAGGGCGTTTGCACATG
>JAPWUQ010000213.1 GCA_028275445.1 Anaerolineae bacterium
ACGCCCGCCTCCTATCCATTGACACTAAGGCGGCGGAACAAGTGCCCGGCGTGATAGCGGTGTTCACGTACAAGGACGTGCCGGTCAACGAATATGGCATTTACCTGATGGACCAGCGGGTGCTGGCCCAGGACAAGGTCTACTCGGTGGGTGACCCGGTGGCCCTGGTGGTGGCGGAGAGCGAAACGATCGCGGCGCGGGCCGCCGGCCTGGTCAAGGTATCCTACGAACCCCTGCCAGTGGTGACCGACGCCCGGCTGGCCATGCTCCCCGATTCCCCCCTGGTGCATGAGGAGCGCGGCACGAACGTCCTGTATCATATCCCCATCCGCGCCGGCAATATCGAGGAGGGATTCGCCAAAGCGGATGTGATTGTGGAAGGGAGCTATTACACCCCGCGCGTGGAGCACGCCTTCATGCAGCCGGAAGCCGGCCTCGGCTACATTGACGAACAGGGGCGGGTGACCGTCATCTGCGCCGCGCAGTGGCCGCACGATGACGTCCGCCAGATCGCCCATGCCCTCGCCCTGCCGGAAGAGCAGGTGCACGAGATCGTGCCGGCCATCGGCGGGGCTTTCGGCGGACGGGAGGACATCTCCCTCCAAATCCTGGTGGCGCTGGCGGCTTATAGACTGCGCCGGCCGGTGAAGCTGGTCTACTCGCGCGCCGAATCCATGCGCGGCCACGGCAAGCGCCATCCGTTCTACATGCGCTACCGCACCGGCGCCACGCGCGACGGCTATCTCACCGCCGTGGAGGTGGAGTGCATCACCGACGCCGGCTCCGCCGCGTCCACCAGCATCCCCGTGCTCCAGAACGCCGCCAGCTTCCTGGCCGGCCCCTACTACGTGCCGCACGCCCGCATTGACGCCTACACCGTGTACACCAACAACATTTTCACTATGGCCATGCGCGGCTTCGGCGCCACCCAGCCGCCCTTCGGCTACGAACTGCAGATGGATAAGCTGGCGGAAGCGCTGGGCATGGACCCGGTGGAAATCCGCATGCGCAACCTGCTGGAAGACGGCATGCGGGCGGTGACCGGCAACGTGATGCGCCACGGCACCGGCATCAAGAAGACGCTGGAAGCGGCGGCGCTGGCCGCCGGCTGGCGCCGGACACCCGCCGGCTGGCAGAAGCCCGACCTGGGCGCGCCTTCCGCGCCCCACAAACGCCGCGGCATTGGCATCGCCTGCGGCTACAAAAACGTGGGATACAGCTTTGGCTTTGATGACAAATCCGAGGCGCATGTGGAACTGCGCCTGGACCCCCAGGGGCAGATCTCCCGGGTGCTCATCCGCATCGGCGCGGCCGAAGTGGGCCAGGGGGTGATGACCACCCTGGCACAGATTGCCGCCGAGACGCTCGATGTGCCGGTCGAGAAAATCCGCCTGTCCCTGATCGATACCGCGGTGGTGCCCAACGCCGGCTCCAGCTCCGCCTCGCGCCAGACCTACATGTCCGGCAACGCCGTCATGCGCGCCTGCCAGAAGGCCTTGGAGGCCTACCATGAGGCCCTGCGGGCGGAAGAGGGACAGGATGTCATCACCGCCTCATACACCTATCGCGCCCGGGAGGTGACACCCACCACCAACTATGACCCGGTGACGGGCCAGTGCGAGCCGCATATCAGCTACAGCTACGGCACCCAAGCCGCGATCGTGGAGGTGGATACCGAGACCGGCGAGGTGGAAATCCTGCGCATGGTGTCCTCGACGGATATCGGCAGGGTGATCCACCCGGCCAACGTGTTCGGGCAGGTCGCCGGCGGCATCCACATGGGGGTGGGCTTCGCCCTGACCGAGGAATTCATCCAGCAGGAGGGACAGATCATCACCCAGAGCTTCACCGGCTATCAGATCCCCACCATCCTGGACATGCCCCGCGAGCTGATCCACCGCAATGTGGAAATCCCGGACCCCACCGGGCCGTTCGGGGCCACGGGATTGGGGGAGACGCCCACCCTCCCGACGGCGCCGGCCATCATCAACGCCATTCACGATGCGGTGGGCGTGTGGATAGACAGTTTGCCGGCGACGCCGGAAAAGGTGTACCGCGCCATGCGGGAGCTGGGGAAAAAGAATGCCAGGCACCGCCAAGGCGGATAACCTGGCCTATGTGCATGATCACTGCGGGGGAATAGAGGGACGCGCCGGCGCTATTCCTCGCTGGGCTTCTTATAGCGGTATGTGATGCGCCCGCGCGTCAGATCATACGGGGACATTTCCACGCGCACGCGGTCCCCGAGCAGTACCCGGATGTAGTACTTGCGCATGCGCCCGGACAGGTAGGCCAGCACTTCATGGCCGGTGTCCAGCCGCACGCGGAACATGGTGTTCGGCAGAGCCTCGACCACCGTGCCTTCGACTTCGAGCTTCTCCTCCTGTTTCGCCATACCCCTCCTCACAGAATCAATTTGATGGCATGAAAAGGGGCGCGCAGGGAAACTGCGCGCCCTGCAATCATCACAGAAAATCGCGCAACTGCCGGCTGCGCCGCGGATGGCGCAGGCGGTTGAGAGCCTGTACCTCGATCTGGCGGATGCGCTCCCGCGTCAGCCCGAACTTGCGGCCCACCTCTTCTAACGTGTAGTAGTGGCCGTCGTGCAGGCCGAAGCGCAGGCGCAGGACGCGGGCCTCGCGCGCCGGCAGTGTGTCCAACAGCTCCTCGATCTTCTCCCGCAGTAAGGTGCGGTCCACCGTCTCCGGCGGTGGAGGCGTGCTCTCGTCCTCGATGAAGCTGCCCAGCTCCGTCTCTTCCTCTTCACCGACCGGCTCCTCCAGGGAGAGGGTCCGGCGGGAGATGCGCAGCATCCAGCGCACCCGTTCCGGAGACAGATGCATCGCCTCGGCCAGCTCCTCGGGGGTCGCCGGCCGGCCCAGCTCCTGCTCCAACTGCCGGGCCACGCGGTACAGCATGCGAATGCTGTCGCCCATGTGCACCGGCAGGCGAATGGTGCGGCCCTGGTCGGACACCGCGCGGCTGATAGCCTGGCGGATCCACCAGGTAGCATACGTGCTTAACCGGTAGCCGCGCCGATAGTCAAAGCGCTCGACGGCGCGCATCAATCCCAGGTTGCCTTCTTGGATGAGGTCCGGCAGGGCCACGCCCTGGCCGATGTAGCGCTTGGCAATGCTGATGACCAGCCGCGTGTTGGCGCGGATGAGCTTCTGGCGGGCCTGCTCGCCGGCGCGCACTATCCGCTCCAGCTCGGCGCGCCGCTGGGGGTCCATGCCGTTGCGCTGTAACTCCCGCTGGGCGCGCCGGCCTTCCTCCAGAAGGCGCGCCAGCTCCACCTCTTCCTCGGGGGTAAGCAGGGGCACGCGCCCCATTTCGTGGAAATAGAGGCCCATGGTATCGGTGGCCGGGATATTGCTCAGGTCGAAATCCTCCTCGGCCGGCCCGGCGCTGGCCTCCACCTCACCCTCCGGCGCAAAGCCCATGCCGCTGTTCAGGGCCTCCTCCTCATCGGAGAAGACCGGGATATTGCGCGCCTGGAGCTCAATGAACAGCTCCTCTAACTGGGCGAGGTCTTCCTCGGCCTCAGGGAAGAATTCCAGGATATCGTCAGTCGTGACGTAGCCGCGCTCAGCGGCTTTCTCCAGAAGCATGTTGAGTGGGCCGGCAAGCTCATCCCCCTCCGGCTCCGCCTCTGCCTCCGGCAGGATTTCCTCCAGCTCATCGTATTCAGTTGTCTCCGGCTCCGGCCACAGTTCGCGCGGCCGCTCTTCCAGGTACTTATTGGCCATAGTTCCCTACAGTTCCATCCCCCAAAATGGATCACCTGCGTGCCGATATGGAGCGAACACAATGCCGCCTTTCGGCGGCATTGGCATATACCTACCAGATTGCCCCGGCGAATGTCACAGGTATGTTTTATTATAACGCAAGGGCAACCTGTTTGTCAATTACTTTTCACAATTTTGTCAGGGAAATTTGGCCGGCGCCGGCATTGTCGCCGGCAAAGCCGGCCGTTTCCGGCAGAGAAAGACGAACAATGCCGGCGAAATGTTCCAGAAAACAGGGGGCCTCCTTTCCACGCCGGCGTAACTTGCCGGCTTCCGCAAGCCAGATTATAACACAAAATGATGTTGTTCGGTCGTGTCCGTCCCATGCAGAAAGGAACACTTCCCATGATCCGCATCCAGGGCCTCACCAAAACCTTCGGCGATTTGCTCGCAGTCGATGATCTGCATCTCGAGGTGCCCGCCGGCGAGCTGTTCGGGTTCCTCGGCCCCAACGGCGCCGGCAAGACCACCACCATCCGTATGCTGACCAGCCTCCTTCGCCCCACCGCCGGCGATGCCTGGGTCAACG
>JAPWUQ010000302.1 GCA_028275445.1 Anaerolineae bacterium
GCGGCCCCCCGGCGCTGGAGCGTGTACCAGAACGGCTGGCAGTCCTGGTCGCCGGCCTTCGCCCGCCGCCTGAACGGCTCCATCCACACTGTGCCCGACAGCGAACAGTACGCCCGCTATCATCTGCCGCATGGGAACCCCGACGCCGGCGGGGAAATCAGCAGTGAATGGTTCACTGTGATCAGCGCTCGCGGCGGCCGGCGCACCCGCGGCGCCGGCGCCCTGCTCCTGGGCTTCGTCACCACTGCCGACCAGCTCGCCGAGATCCGCCTGCGCGCCGATGCCGAGGCCTTCCACGGCCTGCGGGTCATCTGCCATGCCGACGGCGTCCCGTTGGAGCCGGGCGAGACCCTGCCATCGGAGCGCCTGGTCATCGCCGCCGGCCGTGAGCCGCTCCCTCTGCTCGAACGCTACGCCGCGCGCCTGGGCGAGCTGATGGATGCGCGTCAGCCGGCCCATATCCCCACCGGCTGGTGCACCTGGTATTACTTCTTCGGCGAGAACACCCAGCAGGACGTGCTGGACAACCTGGCCGAGCTGAGGCGCGAGAACCTGCCGCTGGACTATGTCCTCATTGACGACGGCTACCAGCGCGCCATCGGCGACTGGCTGACCCCACACCCGGAGCGCTTCAGCGACATGGCCGGCCTGGCGCGCGCCGTTCGCGAGGGGGGCCGGCGCGCCGGCATATGGCTGGCGCCTTTCGGCCTGGACCCGGAATCGGAGACCTTCCGGGCACATCCCGATTGGGTCGTGCAGGATGAGCAGGGCCAGCCCGTCGTCGGCTGGCAGCACTTCGGCCGGGACATCTACGCCCTGGACCTGAGCCGGCCGGAGGTGCTCGAGTGGCTGGCCTCGATCTTCCGCACCATGCGGGAGGAATGGGGGTTCGACCTGTTCAAGGTGGATTTCCTCTTCGCCGGCTGTGCACCCGGCCGGCGCCATGACCCCCACCTCACTCGCGCCCAACTCCTGCGGCGCGGCCTGGCCGCCATCCGCCAGGCCATCGGGGATGACGCCTTCCTGCTGGCCTGCGGCGCGCCGCTGGGCCCCTGCATCGGATTGGCCGACGGCATGCGGGTGGGGCCGGATGTGGCCGCTAACTGGCACCCCTTTTGGCTGGACCTCTCCATGCCGGCCGCGGAAAACGCCCTGCGCAACAGCATCACCCGCTACTTCACCCACGGCCGGCTGTGGCTGAACGACCCGGACTGCGTCCTCCTGCGCGATCGGGATGACCAGTCCGATCTGGCGCTGGGCGAAATCCGCACCCTGGCCAGCGTGGTGGCCCTGTTGGGCGGGCTGACCATCTCCAGCGACAACCTGCCGACCCTGCGCAAGGGCCGGCTCAAGTATCTCCAGCAGATACTGCCGCCCACGGGCCTCTCCGCCGTGCCGCTGGACCTGTTCGAGCATGAGCTTCCGCAGTGCCTGGCCCTGCCGGTGCGCCGGCCCTGGGGGGAATGGCTAGTGGTGGCGGTCATCAACTGGGAGGACCGCATCCAGACCACCGAAATAGACCTGCAGGCCATGGGACTGCCGGCCGGCAGTTACCACGTCTTCCACTACTGGCCGCGGCGCTATCTGGGCATCAGCCAGGGAACGCTGACCATGGAACGCCATCTGCCCCATGAGACGGTGGTCCTGCTCTTCAAGCCCGTCTCGGACGAGCCGGATATCCTGACCACCACTTTCCACGTCGCCCAGACGCTGGGCGAGGTCGCAGGGGTGGAGCGGACGCAGGAGGAGGGCGGCCGCCGGCGCCTGACGATTCTGCTGGAGAAGCCCGGCTCGCAGTTCGGCGAGGTGTGGTTCACCTTCCCGCCGGCGCTGAAGATCAGCGCGGCGCGCGTCAACGGCCGCAAGCGCCAGGTCACCCTGGACAGCGTCGGCGTGGCCCATCTGGGCCTGACGCTGAACGAGCGGGCGCGCATGGACATCGAGTTCGAACCCATTGACCCGCAGGGGGACGACGCACAGCCATGACGGACATGCCTTGGGAAGAGCTGGCGGCGCTGGCGAGCGAGGTGGACCGCCGGCTGTTGGAGCATTACGGCGATCCCGGGCCGGCGCCGGCCATGGACCCGATCTCGCAAATCGTCAACACCATTCTCAGCCAGAATACCAACGACGCCAACCGCGACCATGCCTACCGACGCCTGCGGGAGCGCTTCCCCACCTGGGAGGCGGTGCGGCAGGCTCCCGTCGAGGCGATCGAAGAGGCCATCCGGCCGGCCGGCCTGGCGCCCCAGCGCGCCCCGCGCATCAAAGCCGCGCTGGAGCATATTTACCAGCAGAGAGGAAGCCTGGAGCTTGATTTCCTGCGCCAACTGCCGGTGGAGGAAGCCCGACGTTGGCTGATGGGCATCCACGGGGTGGGGCCGAAGACCGCTTCCATTGTCCTGCTCTTTTCCCTGGGCATGCCGGCTTTCCCCGTGGACACGCATGTGCATCGGGTGACGCGCCGGCTGGGGCTGGCGCCGGTGCGCGCCACAGCGGAAAAGGTGCAGGATATCATCGAGAAGCTGGTGCCGCCGGCGCGCTATTATCCCCTTCACATCAATTTGATACGTCACGGCCGGCGGATATGCACGGCGCGCCGGCCGCACTGCGAGGAGTGCTTCCTGCGGGATATCTGTGCCTATCCGTCGGCCAGGAACGAGGGTGCCGGCGAGAG
>JAPWUQ010000043.1 GCA_028275445.1 Anaerolineae bacterium
CCCGTCAGCGCCAGGCTGAGCGGGAGGCCCAGCGCCGCGCCCAACGCCGACAGCAGTTGGAGGCCCGCCGGCGCCAGGAGCGTGCCAGCGCGCTAGAGGCCGAGGCCCATGCCCTGGAGGAGCGCATCCATCTTCTGGAAAAGCGTCTGGAGACGGCAAGCCTGGCCGGCGCGGTGGAGGAGCTGTACCGTCTTGGGCAGGAATATGAGGAGCTGAAAGCGCGCCTTGACCAGGTGCTGGAAGAATGGGCGGAGCTGGCATGAGCTACGTCATCGGGCTGACCGGCAACATGGGGACGGGCAAAAGCACCGTCCTGCAAATTTTGCGAGAGCTTGGGGCGCAGGTCATCGATGCGGATGCCGTCACGCGCCAGGTGATGCGGCGCGGAGAGCCGGCCTTTGATGCCATCGTGGCGGAGTTTGGGCCAGAAGTGGTGGGGCCGGATGGGGAGCTGGATCGCGCCGCACTGGCGCGGCGGGTCTTTTCCGACCCGGCCGCCCTGCGCCGGCTGGAGGAGATCGTTCATCCGGCTACGATGGCACGGGTGCGGGAGGAGATCGCCCGGGCCACTGCGCCGGTGGTGGTCGTGGAGGCCATCAAACTGCTGGAGGCCGGCATGGCGCGCGAGCTGTGCGATGCCGTCTGGGTGGTCGACGCGCCGGAGGAGGTGTGCATCGCGCGCCTGGCCGCCGGCCGCGGCATCAGCCCGGAGGAAGCGCGCCGCCGGCTGGCCGCGCAGACCCCGCAGGCGGAGAAACGCGCCGCCGCCGATGTGGTGATCGACAATTCCGGCGATCTGGCGGAGACCCGCCGGCAGGTGCTCGAGGCCTGGCAGGCCCTGCCGGTCTGGGGGCGCGCCGGCAAGCATCAGGGGAGCAAGAATACGATGCGTATGGTGCTGGAACAGTTGCGCCGCTTTTGGGAGCGGCATCCCCGCTTATCGTCCTGGGTCCTGCTCTCGGCCGGCATGCTGGCCGTGTTCTTCTGGGCGGCGCGAGATGTGTCAGCGACGCCGGCCCAGCGGCTGGTGATGGCGGCCTCTACCGTCCTGCTGGCCGGCGCCTGCGTCTGGATTATTTACTGGGAATAGGGATCACGGCTTCAGCCAGAAGACGCCGGGCGCGCGAGGGGCCTGGCCGGCGCCGCTGCACCAGAGTTGGACACCGCTCGTGCCGCCGGCATTTTCCACGCCAATGGTCGCCGAACTGGCATCGGCGATGCTCTGATACTGGAGTTTAATGCCGCCGTCCCGCTGGAGGACGATCTGGAAGGTCTCGCGGCCGGCGCCGGCGCCGCTTTTCCCGGCATGGGGTACCTGATACCACTCGACGACAAAGGTATCTTCCCCGAAGGCTTTGACGAACACACCTCCCACCAGCGATGGGTCCAGGTCATCCCAGAAGGCATATATGGCGTTGTTCGGCGGCGCCGCATTCGGCAGGCAGGTGTTGTTGGGCGCCGGCTCATATCCCGCGCCAAAGCTCACATAGCCGTTGGAGGACACCCACAGGCGGGAGTAACTGCGGCCGTAAAAGGGGAAGGCGAAGGGCAGATTGACCGCCGCCGCGCCGTCGTCCGGCAGGGTCAGGGCGATGCCGCCGGTGCGGGCGTCCAGCCATTCATACCCGTATGCGCCGCCGGCGTTCAGTGCCTGCGCCGGCAGAAAAGCCATGCGCAGTTGGGCAACGTATGTGGCGGTGAGCGGGACGGTGAGGGGGTTATTCTGCACCGCCGGCGTGGGGCTGGAGATCATCAGCGTGCCCAGGTAAATACCCGGTGTCATGCTGGCCGTCACCGGCTGGACCGTCAGGGTGACGCTTTCGCGCGGGCCCAGCCGGCCGCTGGTGGTCCCAAGCACCCGGAACCACGGCACCCCCTGGATGATGGCCGCCTGCCAGTCCAACGGCAGATATGGGCTGGCGTTGCGCAGGGTAACGCGTGATGAAGGGGCAGGGCGGTTCCCGCCGGCCAGGAACGAGATGCCGGCTGGCTGGACCTCCAGCGCCGGCGCGGCGGAGCGCAGAGCGGCAGAAACGTCGATCAGGCCGTAGCCGAAATAGTCGTTCCTGCCGTCCAGATAGGCATATGGGCCGATTTTGCGGGCGCTGTCCTGCATGACCTGCTGGACCTGGGCGGAGGAGAAGGATGGGTTCAGCGCCCACAGCAGGCCGGCCAGGCCGGAGACGTGGGCCGCCGCCATAGAGGTGCCGAAGCGGGCGCCGTAGGTGTCGTTGCGCACAGTGGACCAGACCGGACTGCCGGCGTCGCCGCCTGGCGCCGCCAGGTCTATGTAAGGATGATATTCCGAGTATGCGGCGCGCCCCTCCTGGCGGGTGACGGCGGCCACCGCCAGGGTCTCATCATAGGCCGCCGGGTAAGCGACAGGATTCACCCCTGGACAGCCGGCGCCTCCATCGCCGCAGTTGCCGGCGGCCGTCACCACCAGACAGCCGCGGTTAGCGGCATAAATGACCGCATCGTGCAGGCCCTGATAGTCCTCCCAGCCCACGAGGCTCAGGTTGATGACCTTCGCCACGTTGGCGGCGTAGCGGATGCCGTCAATGATGTTGAAGTATGTCCCGACACCGCTGGCGTTCAATACTTTGATAGGCATCAGCCGCGCCTGCCAGTCTATGCCGGCCACGCCGATGCCGTTGTTGGTCAGCGCGCCGATGATGCCGGCGACGTGCGTGCCGTGGCCGTTGTCGTCGTCGGGGTAGGGGTCGCTGTTGACATAATCCCAACCCGCCACCAGCCGGCCGGCCAGGTCCGGATGGTCGAGGTCTATGCCCGTGTCCAGGACAGCGATGGTGATGGCGGCACTGCCGGTGATGATGTCCCAGCCGGCCGGCGCGTTGATGAGGGTCATGTCCCACTGGAGGGACCAGTACGGGTCATTGGGGATGCCGGCGGCGTAGGCGTAGTAGTTCGGGGCGGCATATTCCGCCAGCCCGCTGTCCACCAGCCAGCGGGCCAGCTCCTGCTCCCGGCCGGCAGGCGCGCGCAGTCGGGCAATGGCGAGATCGGGGATGGACTGCAGGGGCTGGATGCCTTTCTCCGCCAGCATGGATGTCACGTCGCGCTTGACGGTTGGTGTGCGGAGCTTGGCGATGATCTCGCCCGGCGCGTAGGCCGGCGCCGGCTCCTGAGCCAGGCCGGACGTTTCCGGCATGTCCCCCAGCCAGGCCAGCAGAGCCAGTGTGCCGGCGGCCACCATGATGGCCAGGACCAGACGCGCGCACCATCTGGCAGTGTATCGCATCGCTACCGCCTTCTCCCGGGCAAATGCCCGCCCTGCACTATATTGATGACGCCGGCGTGCCGGCCACTTGTTCCAGGATGCGCCGGCAGTCCTCCGCGGAAGCCGGCCGGGGGTTGTTCGGCAGCATGGCCATCCGGCTCGCTTCCTCAGCCATCGTGCGCAGTTCCTCCGCCGTCGGCGAGGGGATGTCCAGCTCCCGCAGGGTGGTGGGGATCCCCAGGCCGATCAGCCAGCCGCGCACCAGTTCCACGACCTGTTCGTCTGACATCTCCCGCGGCAGGCCCAGCAGGTCCAGCAGGCCGGCGCGTTTCTCCCCCAGGGCCGGCAGGTTAAAGGCCAGCCCATAAGGGAGCAGGAGGCCGATGCACAGCCCATGGTGCAGTTCGTAGCGGGCGGCCACGGGGCCGGCCAGCGCATGGACGATGCCCAGCCCGCTCTGGTCAAAGGCCCAGCCGGCGAGCGCGCTCGCCAACAGCATCTCGCTCCGTGCCTCCAGATCGCGGCCGTCATGCACGGCGCGAGGGAGGAACCGCCATGCCCGCTGTATCGCCATCGCCGCCAGGGCGTCGGTGATGGGATTGGCGCGCCGGCCCAGGTATGCCTCGATGGCATGGCCCAGCACGTCGGCGCCGACGGCGGCGGTCAGGCGCGGCGGAAGCCCCGTGGTGAGCGCAGGGTCCAGCACGGCGGCACGGGCATACAGATAGGGGCTGACCACGCCCTTTTTGAAGCGCGTTTCCTCGTCCTCGATGACGGCGGTGCGCGTCATCTCACTGCCGGTGCCGGCAGTGGTGGGGACGGCGATCAGGGGCGTGATCGGCCGGGTGATGGGCCGGCCTTCCCACTGGTAATCCCGATAGCGACCGCCGTTGGCCAACAGAAGGCCGGCCGCCTTGGCCACGTCAATGACGCTCCCTCCGCCCAGGGCGACGAATGCCTCTGCGCCGAAGCGTTCGGCCGCTTCCAGGGCGTGTTCGACGTCCTGCGTCGTGGGGTTGGAGCGCACCCCCGTGAACGTCTGCACCTGACAGCCGGCCTCGGTCAAAATGCGGCGGACTTGGTCCACCAGGCCGGCCTTTTCCAGGCCGGCGTCGCTGACCAACAGGATGCGCTGTGCGCCTAGCTCTGCCAGTGCTTCCGGCAGTGCCTGGGCGACGGGCCGGCCGAAGATGAGTTTGACGGGTGTATACAGTGTGAACTCCATGGCGCCTCCCGCACATATTCCAATGCCAGATATCCTGGTGCATATCATACACCGCCGGCCAGTTTCTGGCAATCCTCTGAAAAAGGCGGCAGGGCCTGCCGATCGATAGTTCCGCTTCACGGGGGGCAACCAGGCGTTTTCCAGATGAAAGTTGGCGGCCGGCTTGGCAATGCCGCATTCCGGTGGTAATATTGGTTTGATACCCGAACAGATAATTCTTAGGGAGAAAGGAGCTGTCCGATGGCCTTCCGTGATTGTCGTTCCCAAGCACTGCGCAGATCTCCTGAGGATCTGCTCCGCCACATGCGGGGCTTTCATTTGGATCTGAAGTTCTCCGCCGGCATCTGGTATTTCTCTCCTGGCGGCGGACGTTTCCACGAGCGGTATACCCCTGCCCTAGACATCCCGGCACGCCTGGAGATCGCCGCTCGCCTGAAAGACGCCGGCCTCTCTGCCATGGAAGCCCATTATCCCAACGAGATCAACGAGGACAATCTGGAGGTCTGGAAGAGTTTCGCGCGGGACACCGGCATCCGGATCCTCACGGTTATCCCTCTCTTGTTTTACGACGCGATGTTCGAGTGGGGTTCTCTCTCCTCGCCGCTCCCGGAGGTGCGGAAGTTCGCTTTGGAGCGCACCATCCGCGCCTTTGAGCTGAACAAGGAGCTGGACACCGACTTTGCCGTGGTGTGGCCCGGCATCGATGGGTATGAAAATCCATTTGGCATAGATTTTTACCGGGCGCGCGATCGCTTTGCCCAAGGGTTGGCGCAGGCCATGGATGCGGTGCCCGGCGTGCGCGTGGCCTTCGAACCCAAGCCGTACGAACCGCGCGGACGCATCCTCTACGGCACTACGCCGGAGGGCATCCTGCTCGGCCAGAAAGTGGAGGCGTTGCTGAGCCATCCCGAGAACCGCCGCCGGCTCGACGAGGGACATGCACTGGTCGGCATGAACCCGGAAGTGGGCCATATGTTGATGGCCTACGAGGACCTGCCCTATGCCTTCAGCCTGGTCATGGAATACGGCCGGCTCTTCCATACCCATTGGAACAGCCAGCCGATGGGCAACTATGACCAGGACCTGAATGTCGGCGTCATCGCGCCCGAACAGACCGAGGCGGCGCTGTATGTGCTGAAGATGTACGGCTACCAGGGCTATTTCGGCATTGACATCAACCCGGAGCGCATGCCCGTGGAGGTCGCCCTGCGCAACTGCATGGATGCCCTGCGTGCCGCGGCCGATCGTATCGAGTCGTTGGATCATGAGAAGGTGCTGTACGCCACGGAGCATCCTGATAAGGCGCGCGGATGGCTGGAGGCCTATTTGATCCGCATGCGGGCCCTGCATCCGGAAAAGCTGGGCCCTCTGCCAGCAATGGAAATGGGCAGTTAGCCCGTCCCTTGGGAAAGCGTCCGCCGGCGGGTTCCCCCGCCGGCGGGTTGTCTCTGCCCTATCTTGTGCGCTACAGGTTCGTTGGCTTCATGCCGGCGCCTGCCCCAGAGAGCAAAGCATGCATCGCGGTAGGGTGTGGACGGTGATGCATGCCGTGATACCGCCGATGGCTCAATGTTCCAGCGCATGGAACCAGGGCGCGAGGAGCGGGTAGAGCTGGCGGTATGCCGGGTAATAGCGCTCGTACCGCTGATGCTGTTCGGCATCTACCGCCGTCTTTCCGGTCACGGAGATGGTAGCACGGCAGGCGGCTTCGACGTCCGGCCATATGCCGGCGCCGACGCCGGCCAGCAGGGCCGCGCCGTATGCTGCCCCTTCGGTCGTGTTGACCGTGACCAATTCCACCCCCAACACGTCCGCCAGGATTTGCCGCCACACCGGGCTTCGGGAGCCGCCGCCAGAAACGCGCACCTCTTCCATGGCGGCGACACCCACCTGCCGGATCAGCTCAAAGATGTCCCGCAGTCCGAACGCCACCCCTTCCAGCACAGCACGTGTCATATGCACTAATCCATGGCGAATGGTCAGGCCGATGAACGCGCCGCGGGCCAGGGGGTCGGGATGCGGCGTGCGCTCTCCCGTGAGGTAGGGAAGGAAGAACAGCCCCTCACAGCCGGCGGGGATCTCCGCGGCCTCGGCCAACAGTTCATCGTAGTCGCTGGCCGGCGCGAAGGTGTCGTGGTACCAGCGGAGACTGCCGGCGGCGGAAAGCATTACTCCCATGAGATGCCAGCGCCCAGGCACCGCATGGCAAAAGGCATGCAGGAGGCCCTCGGGTTCATAGACTGGTGCTTCCGTGCTGACGAACACCACGCCGGAGGTACCCAGCGTCAGGGCTACCACTCCCGGGCGAATGGCACCGACTCCCACGGCCTGGGCCGATTGGTCCCCGCCGCCGGCGACCACCGGTGTGCCGGCGAGCAGTCCCGTCTCTCCGGCGGCCTGGGGCGTCACAGCGCCGGTGACCTGCGGCCCTTCGAAGGTCTCGGGGAGCCAGTCGGCGGGGATTTCAAGGGCCTCCAGGATCTCTGCGGACCAAGCACGCGTTTTCAAGTCCAGCAGCAGGGTTCCCGCCGCGTCCGCCTTGTCGGTGGCGAATGTCCCTGTCAGGCAGTAGCGCACGTAATCCTTGGGGAGCAAAATGTGGCGCACGCGCGCATACACTTCCGGCTCGTTCTCCCGCACCCACAGGATTTTGGGGGCAGTGAAGCCGGCCAAGGCATCGTTGCCAGTGATGGCAATCAGGCGAGACCTTCCCACCCGCGCGCGAATTTCGTCGCATTGTTGGCCGGTGCGTTGATCGTTCCACAGGATGGCAGGGCGCAGAACGTTTCCATCCCGGTCCAGCAAAGTCAGGCCATGCATCTGCCCGGTCAGGCCGATGGCTAAGACGTCAGACGCTCGAACGCCGCTCCGCTCCAGCGCGCCGGCGATGCTTGTGACCGTCGCGCTCCACCACTCCTTTGGATCTTGCTCGCTCCACAACGGCCGAGGGGTGGAAAGAGTCAGTGGGGTGTTCACTGCACAAATCACATCCCCTGCCTCGTTGACCAATAGAGCCTTCGCCCCTGTGGTAGAAACGTCGATGCCCATGACGTAGCGCATGATGATACCTCCGCGGATGGAATTTGCGAGCATTTATATGCTGGCGGTTTGTCCCACCGTTTGGTGGACTATCAGGACGATGCATCCGATTGCGCCGGCCATCTACACCGTGTGCGGAACGTGAGTCATTATACCCTGCCCATGCGCCTCTGACAATGTGCCGTTTCAACACTCTCCCACATATCCCTTGTCCTGGGGCGCCGGCTGTGGTATCATCTGTCCAGACCGTAATGCGCAGTGAGCGGGGGAGGCGAAAAATGGACGGACAGAATCCTATCCCCAAGGAAGCGCGCTGGTACCACAAGCGAGAGGACGGAAAGGTCCAGTGCTACCTGTGTGCCCACCGCTGTGTCATCAGCGACGGCAAGCTGGGCATCTGCCAGGTGCGCAAGAACGAGGGCGGTACCCTGTATACCCTGGTCTACGGCCGCACCATCGCCCGGCATGTGGACCCCATCGAGAAAAAGCCGCTGTTCCATGTGGCGCCGGGGAGCACATCGTTCTCCATTGCCACGCCGGGGTGCAATTTCCGCTGTCTTTTTTGCCAGAACGCCGATATCTCCCAGATGCCGCGCGAACAGCATCTCATCATGGGCCATCAGATGTCGCCGGAAGAGATCGTGCGCGATGCGAAGCGCTACGGCTGTGCCAGCATATCGTACACCTATACCGAGCCGACCATCTTCTCGGAATACGCGTATGACGTAGCGGTGCTGGCCCACGACGCCGGCCTGCTCAATATCTACGTCACGAACGGCTACATGACCCCAGAGATGCTGGATGACTTCCACCCCTATCTCGACGCGGCCAACGTGGACCTCAAGGCTTTCCGCGATGAATTCTACCGCGAGATGTGCGGCGCCCGGCTTCAGCCGGTGCTGGATGCCCTGCGCCACATGAAGCGGCTGGGCATCTGGGTGGAGGTGACCACACTCATTATCCCACGTGCCAACGACGACCCGGCCGAACTGCGCGACATCGCGGAGTTCATTCGTGATGAGCTGGGACCGGAGACCCCCTGGCACGTCAGCCGCTTTCATCCCATGTATAAGCTGACCGACCGGCCACCCACGCCGACCTCTACGCTGGAGATGGCGGTGCGCATCGGGAAGGAGGCCGGCCTGCGGTATGTCTATATGGGCAACGTCCCAGGCCAGGGGGAGGATACGTTCTGTCACCAGTGCGGCGCCCGCCTGATCGAGCGCTACGGCTTCCAGGTGCTGGCGTATCGGCTGAAAGAGGGGAAGTGCCCGGTCTGCGGGACGCCCGTCGCCGGCCGCAATCTCTAGCGCCGGCCGAATTTGACAGCCCGGACATCTTCCGTACAATCTTGGCGTTGTCTTGCACGGATGATCCGTAATTTTCCTTGTTTACTGAGTAAGGCCCACATTTCAGCAGAGGGATGTGACGGGCGTTGAATTTCCCAATGCGTTGGAGTCCGCTGGGTCGAATCGCCGGCCCTGCCGGCCGGAACCTTCGAACTGTCAGCGCGCTCTCATTCGTAGTAGCCATTGGACTTCTCGCCGTGCTGGTGGGGCCGCTCTCCCCCCAGGCCGGCGTCCAGACACTGCTCATCGTGGACCAGCACCCGCTGATCGTCCAGACCTATGCGGGGCGCGTCGGAGGGCTTCTGCAGGAGGTGGGACTGCGGCTGGGCGCACATGATATCGTCGTGCCCCCGCCGACGGCCCCCATTTCGGCCGGCACTACCATCCGCGTCTTTCGCGCGCGCCCCTTCCTCGTCGAGGTGGACGGACAGGTCCTGCGGCTGGAGAGCCATGCCAGCCGGCTGGACGTACTGCTGGCGGAAGCCGGCGTTTCCCTGGGCCCCCATGACCAGATTTTCCTGGATGACCAGCCTGTCGGCGCCGATGCCGCGCTGACGGGAGGAAGCGCCGGCCAGGGAGAATCCTCTCCGCCCCCGAAACAGTCTCTGCGCCGTCAGCGCATCCTCTTTCCCACACCGAAGCCTGTACGCATCTCCATCCGCCGCGCCAGGCCCTTTACCCTGCATGATGGGCCGGTCGCCGGCGTCCTGCATTCGACCGCCGCCACGGTGGGGCAGGCGTTGTGGGAGCACGGCATCCTGCTGTACGCCGGCGACCGGGTCAGCCCAGACCTCTCCACCCCACTGCAGGCCGGCCTCAACGTCTACATCCAGCGCTCTCAACCGGTGGAGGTCCTGGTGGACGGCCGGCACATCCGCACGCGCACCCAGGCGGTCTCGGTCGGGGAGCTTCTCTCAGAGCTTGGCATTGCCCTGGTGGGGCAGGACCGCGTGGAGCCGGCGGAGGACACGCAGGTGACCGCAGACATGATCGTGCGGGTCACCCGCGTGCGCGAGGAAGTGCTGGTCGAGGAGGAAACGATCCCGTTTGAGACGCGCTGGGAGCCTGACAGCAACCTGGAGCTGGATCAGCAGGAGCTTCAGCAGGCCGGCGCAGAGGGTCTGCTCCGCCGGCGGGTGCGCGTCCTGTATGAAGACGGTCAGGAGGTGGCCCGCAACCTGGAAGACGAGTGGGTGGAGCGCGAGCCGACGGACAAGATTATCCGCTACGGCACCAAAATTGTCATCCGCGAGCTGGAGACGCCCGATGGGACAATCCACTACTGGCGGCGCATCCGCATGCTGGCCACCTCGTACACAGCCGCCACGTCGGGCAAGGCCCCGGACCATCCGGAGTACGGCATCACGTTCTTGGGATGGCAGATGCGCGCCGGCATCGTGGCCGTGGATCCCAGCGTCATTCCCCTCCGCACCGAGGTGTATGTGCCGGGATACGGTAAGGGAGTCGCCGCCGATACGGGTGGGGCTATCAAGGGCCGGCGCATAGACCTGGGGTACGATGAGGGGAATATCACGCACTGGTACAAATGGGTGGATGTCTATTTGCTGGCGCCGCCGCCCCCGCCCAGCAAAATCCGCTGGGTGCTTCCGAACTGGCCCATGGAGAGAAAATGAGCGGTTCCCCGGATGCGGAGACCCCGAAACAGCTCCTGCGCCGCTACGGCATTGCGCCGAAAAAGCAGTTGGGGCAGAATTTCATGATTGACCCGCGCGCCCTGGAGCGGGTGGTGCAGGCGGCGGAGGTCACGCCGGCCGACGAGGTGCTGGAGATCGGCGCCGGCATCGGCACCCTCACGGAGCGCCTGTTGGAACATGCCGGCCGGGTGGTGGCGGTGGAGCTGGATGCGCAGTTGGTCGCCGTCCTCCAGGAACGGCTGGGTTTCCACCCGCGTTTGCAGATTGTGGCCGGCGACATCCTGCGGCTCCGGCCGGCGGATTATTTCACCACATCCTACAAGGTGGTCGGAAATATCCCCTATTACATCACTTCTGCCATCCTGCGGCACCTGTTGGAAGCCCAGCCCCGCCCCACGATGTTGGTGCTGACCATGCAGAAGGAAGTGGCGGCGCGCATCCTTTCCAGGGAAAAATGGAGCCTGCTGGCGGTGAGCGTGCATTTTTACGGCCGGCCGCGGGTGGTGGGGCACATCTCCCGACACGCCTTCTATCCCGTCCCTCAAGTGGATTCGGCGATCCTGCGGGTGGATGTGTGGCCCCAGCCGGCGGTTCCCGTGCCGGATACGCGGCTCTTTTTCCGCGTGGTGAAGGCCGGCTTTTCGGCCCCGCGCAAGCAGTTGCGCAACACGCTGGCCCACGGCTTAGGTGTGGCGCCGGAGGCCGTGGAGCAGGCGCTGAGCGCCGCCGGCATTGATCCCCGCCGGCGCGCCGAAACTGTCTCTCTGGAGGAGTGGGGGCAGATCTGCCGCGTCTTGGGGCCGGCGCTGGTGGGCAGTCTGCCGGCGGAGGAGCCGGAGGCTGAGGAGCTTTAGCGGTCGTACCCCACCGCAAAGGCGACCGCGTAGGCGCGGCTGTGGGAGAGGCTGATCTCCACCTGCTGGATGCCGAGCTGGGCGGCGCGCGCCTCGGCCCGGCCCAGCAGACGCACTATGGGCTTGCCGCGCGGGTCGTTGAGGATTTCAATTTCGCGCCAGGAGACGCCGGCGAAGCCCGTGCCCAGCACCTTGGAGACGGCCTCTTTGCCGGCAAAGCGGGCGGCCAGTTCCGCCGGAGCGCCGGCATAGCGCCGGCGCTCCTCGTCCGTATACACTCTCTGCAGAAATCGCTCACCGAAGCGTGCCAGGGCGCGCTCGACGCGGGCGATTTCCACGATGTCCACCCCGACGTAGATCGGCATGGGCCGGCCTCAGCCGCAGGAACCCTGGTTGTTGACAGAATTGGGGCCGTAGCCCCGGCCGACACCGCGGTAAATAAAGCCCAGCCTCTGCATCTCCGCCGGCTCGTACATGTTGCGGCCGTCCACGAAGACCGGCCGGCGCATGGAGCGGGCGATGCGTGCCAGGTCCAGATGGCGGAACTCGTTCCATTCGGTGACCAGCACCAGCGCGTCGCATCCCTCTGCCAGCTCGTAGGGGTTTTTGCAGAAGGTCACGCCGTCGCCCAGCTCTTTGCGGGCGTTCTCCATGGCCACGGGGTCATAGGCCCGCACGATGGCGCCCTCGCTCTGCATGAGGCGGATGATCTCCATGGCCGGCGCCTCGCGGATATCGTCGGTATTGGGCTTGAAGGAAAGCCCCAGCACGCCGATGACTTTGTCATGCAGGCCGCCGAGGAGATCGCGCACTTTGCGTACCAACAGCCGGCGCTGATCCTGGTTGATCTCCATCACAGCGCGCAGGAGCTGGGGATGACAGCCGTGGATGGCGGCCATATGGGCCAGCGCCTTGACGTCTTTGGGGAAACAGCTTCCGCCGTAGCCGACGCCGGCGTCCAGGAAATCGCGGCCGATGCGCTTGTCATAGCCCATGCCGGCGGCCACCTCTTTCACGTCCGCTCCCAGCGCCTCGCAGATGTTGGCGATCTCATTGATGAACGAAATGCGGTTGGCAAGATAGGCGTTGGAGGCATATTTGATCATCTCAGCGGTGCGCAGGTCGGTGATCATAATGGGCGCGCGCAGGGGCAGGTAAAGCTGGGCCACCTGGTTGGCCGCCTCCGGGTGCAGGGACCCCAGCACCACCCGGTCGGGATGGAGGAAGTCGTTGACCGCCGACCCCTCGCGCAGGAACTCCGGGTTGGACACCACCCAGAATTCCACATTGTTCTTGCGCGCCTTGCGGATAATGTCCGCCACCCAGTCGCCGGTGCCCACCGGCACGGTGGACTTGTTGATGATGATCATCGGGTGGTCCATGACCTCGGCGATGGATTCGGCGGCGGCCCGCACGTACTTCAGGTCGGCCTCTCCGTCCACGCCGGAGGGGGTGCCGACGGCGATGAAGACGAACTCGGCATTTTTGAGGCCCTCGGCGTAGGAAGTGGTGAAGTGCAGGCGGCCGGCCTCGATGTTGCGCCGCACCATCTCCTCCAGCCCCGGCTCGTAGATAGGAATCTGGCCGGCCTGCAGTTTGGCGATCTTCTCCTCGTTGATGTCAATGCAGGTCACGTCGTTGCCCATGTCGGCGAAACAGGTGCCGGTCACCAATCCCACATAGCCCACACCAATGACCGAGATATACCGCATGTCGAACCTCCGTGAATGTTATCCGTGTAGTTTGGTCGGGGCGTCCGCCGCCGGCGCCGCCGGCGCGCTCTGCGCCGCCGCGCCGAAATCGCGCCAGCTCACCTGCTCGCGCCACATGTAATAGGCGCCCAGCGCGGTGATGGGGAACCACAGCGCGCCGTGCAGCACCAGCGTGTAGGCGGTGGCAATGGGACGCAGTACCCCATAGGTCACCAGGACCTCGATGCCCGGCAGGTCAAAGGTGCCCACATACCCTGGGGAGGAGGGGATCGTCGTGGCCAGGTTCACCACGCCGTTCATGAGCATCAGCACATAGAACGGCACGGAAAAGTCGAAGGCGTGCATGACGAACCAGTATTTGACGGTCTCTGCCAGCCAGATCACCAGGGAGGTGACGAAGATCATCAGGACGTCGCGCCCACTGCGCAGGGAGGCCAGCCCTCCCATGAAGCGGTCCATGATGCCGCGCAAGGAGGGCCGGAAGCGCGCCGGCACCAACCGGTCAATGACCCAGCCGTACACGCGCTGGGCCAGGTCATGCCGCATGGCGATGATGAAAAAGAAGCCCAGCGCGCCGAAGAAGGCCAGGCTGGCCACGATGACGATGCGCTGGAGCCATGTTTCCATAGGAGTGAAAGGCAGGGCGAAGAAGACGAAGAGGAGCATGATGACGCCGTCGAAGATGCGCTCCACCAGCACGGTGGCCAGGCTGGCGCTCATGCTGACGGCTTCTTTGCGGCGCAGGACGTAACAGCGGATGACCTCGCCGGCGCGCGCCGGATAGACGTTATTGCCCATGTAGCCGATGGCGACCACAGGGAACAGGCGCTGGAGGGGGACGCGTTTGATGGGTCTCAGCATGTAGTGCCAGCGCCAGGTGCGCGCCCAGACGGCGAAGAAGTAGACCACCACCCCTGGCAAAATCCACCAGTAGCGGGCCTCCTGGAGCGCCCGCCACAGCTCGGGCAGGTGGAGGCCCCGCAGGGCCAGGTAGAGGAAGAACGCGCTGATGATGAAGCCCAACCAGACCTGCCAGCGTTTCACGATGCCGCTCCCTTATGCGCCGGCTTCCATCAACCGCTCACCAAACATGCGCTCCAGCGCCATGGAGTGACTGCACACCCCCCGCTGAGAGAAGAAATGACAGGTACAGCTCCATTTGCCCTGGTCAAACGACACCGTATGCACGTCATGATCCCCTTTGAAGCGCACCGTCATCTGCGTGATGGTCACCCGCTCCGGCTCTTCCGCGTAGCGCTTGGCCTTCTCGATCTTGCTCACCATCGCCGAATCCATTTCCGCGCCTCCTATCGTGGCTGAGGAACAAGAAACGACACCAGGGCATACTAGCCCGGGTGTCGACGGCTCTCAGGTATATTGGCATGGGCGCGATTGCCCATTCATCCCCCTCCGGCATGGCGTGGTTCCACCACGGAGTATACTGCCTTTGGGAATGCATGTCAAACCACTATCGCGCCTTGCGCCGGAGGCACAGGTGACAGTCACCTATGAGGTGACTGTCACCTGAGGCGTGTGGCGATATCAACACGCCGGCGCGTTGCTCGGGGCGTGGCGCACCTGCTCCAAGTGCACCCGGCTGGATTCATACACCTCTTCCTCCCGATGCGCCGGCAGTTCCTCCGCCGGAAACCCCACGGCCAGGATCATGGCCAAATGGACGTTCGCCGGCAGGCCCAGCAGTTGCTCCACTCTCCCCAGCGCATCCGGATTGCCAAGCCACGGCATCAACCAGGCCGAGCCAAGGCCCAGGGCGGTGGCCGCAATCAGCATGGACTGGGCGGCGGCCGCGGCATCCAGGTCCCAGGCCGCCGGCCCATCCTCTTCCGCCACCACCGCGATCCAGATCGGCGCGCCGGCCAGCGAGGGCTTCAGCCGCAGGGCACTGGCAATCTCTTGTTTGACCTCCGCATCCCGCAGGATGATGAAGTGCCAGGGCCGCTGATGAAACCGCGTGGGCGCCAGCATGCCGGCGCTCAGGATGTGATTCAGCGCGCTCTCCGGGACAGGTGTGTCCTGGAATGCCGTATGGGTGCGGCGGGCCAATATGGTCCGCAACATTTGCGTGCCCTTTCGCGTTCTCATTGCTTGCCTCCTTCAGAGTGGTACTGCGGGGAGGGAACCTGCCGGCGGTTGCCCCATTTCCCCTCGTGCACGCGGGTGGAAAAAACGTAGGGGTCCAACACATGGGGCGGGCGCTGTTCGGCCGGCTTGCCCACCGCCACAAAGGCGAACAGCTCCCATCCCTCCGGGATGTAGAGCGTCCGGCAGGCTTCCACCTGTCCCGGTGTCCATTTCGAATCCACCGTGCCGATCCAGGTGGCGCCCAAGCCCATGGCCGTGGCCTGCAGAAGGGTGTTCATCACCGCGGCGCTGAGGTCCATGCGCCAGGCCGGCGAGGCACTCACATCGGCCAGAAAGGCGATCCAGACCGGCGCTTCGGCCAACTGCGGATGGACGCGGAACGCCTCGGCGATCCTCTTTTTGACCTCTGCGTCTCGGATGACCACAAAGTGCCAGGGCTTGCGTCCCATCAGGGAAGGGGCGGCCATCGCCGCGGTCAGCAGTCGCTGGATGTCGTCATCGGATATGTTTGCTGTGGTGAATCGGCGCAGGGTGCGCCGCTGTTGAATGACCTCGATTGCGCTGTACATGGTACGGCTCTCCTTTTTTATGGAGACATGTGGGCCGGCGGTACGCCGCCGGCATACTGCCCTCTATGCTCACTAATAGTATAGCACTTTTCTAAAGAATTGTCAATAGTCACAGCGGTTGACCGACAGCAATTTTCATGCTACTTTTGATGCGTCCGAACACGTCCGCCCAGTGGAGGATGCCATGAAACGCGAGGAGTACATTGCGGTTGCCAGGGGGGAGCGGCCGGCCGACCTGCTCCTGCGCAGTGCCCGGCTGGTCAACGTGCTCACCGGGGAAATTCATCCTGCCGATATCGCCATCGCCGGCGGTTATATCATCGGTTGGGGGGACTACCAGGCGCGGGAGGTGATAGACCTGGCCGGCGCGTTCGTCTGCCCGGGGTTTATTGACGCCCATGTACATCTGGAAAGCTCCATGGTGACGCCGGCACAGTTCGCCCGCGCTGTCGTGCCCCGCGGCACCACGGCGGTCATCGCCGATCCCCATGAGATCGCCAATGTGCTGGGGGTGGAAGGCATCCGCTACATCCTGCGCGCCAGCGAAGGCATTCCTCTGCGGGTCTTTGTGATGGTCTCCTCCTGTGTGCCGGCCACGCATATGGAAACCGCCGGCGCCAGCGTTACGCCGGCGGATGTTCGCGCCCTGCTTGGAGAGCGGCGCGTGCTGGGCCTGGCGGAAATGATGAACTATCCCGGCGTGCTGTTCCGCCTGCCGGCCGTGCTGGAGATGCTGGAGGCCGCCGGCGATCTGCCCGTTGACGGACATGCCCCCGGCCTCAGCGGGAAGGACCTGCATGCCTATATCGGCGCCGGCATTCGTTCGGACCACGAATGCACCACGGCGCAGGAGGCGCTGGAAAAGGCGCGCGCCGGCATGCACATCCACATCCGCGAGGGCACCGCCGCCCGCAACCTGATGGACCTACTGCCGGCAGTGACGCCGCATCACGCCGGCATGTTCTCGTTCTGCACCGATGACCGCCACCCGGCGGAATTACTGCGCGAGGGCCACCTGGACGATATCGTGCGCAAGGCCATCGCCGCCGGCCTGCCCCCCATTGCCGCCATACAGATGGCGACCATCCATACGGCGCGCCATTACCGGCTGT
>JAPWUQ010000214.1 GCA_028275445.1 Anaerolineae bacterium
ATTGTCGGCGGGGACGAGGAGATTGTGGTGGCCTTTGCCGGCAAGGGGGTGAAGAGGCTGGCGGTCAGCCTGGCGAAGGTGCGCAAGGTGTGAAAAAGCCTCCCGCAGGTCGCGTCCTGCGGGAGGCTGTTGTCTTTGTCACGTCAGGCGATGTCATGGAGCCGGCGGTTGATGGGTTTCAGCGCCTCATACACTGCCCGATACTCTTTGTACAGCGCATCATAGCGCCCCCGGTACTCGTCTCGGGGTTCGACGATGCGGTCAATCTCGATCAGATCGTCGATCGCCTCCATGTTGGGATACACTCCCAATCCCACCGCCACAGTGAGCGCGGCCCCTACCGCGCCGGCCTCTTGAGGATGCGCCAGCACCTTGAGCTGGCGGCCGGTGATGTCGCTGATGATTTGGGTCCAGGTGGGACTGGTGCTCCCCCCGCCGATGGCGTGCACAGCTCCCACTCGCAGGCCCAGGTTTTCCAGCGCCTCGCAGATCCAGCGCAGGTGGAAGCCCACCCCTTCCATGACTGCGCGGGCCATATGGGCCTTGGTGTGGCTCAGCGAGAGTCCGATGAAGGCGCCCAGGGCATAATGGTCCAGAACAGGAGCCCTCTCACCGGAGAGCCAGGGAGCGAAGAGCAGACGGTCGGCCCCGGGTTCCACCTCTTCTGCCATGCGGCTGAGCAGTTCGTAAGTGGAGATGCCCTGGCGCGCGGCTTCTTCCGCTTCGGCCTGACAGAAATTGTCGCGGAACCACATCAGCGAGCCGCCGCCGGTTTCCATCTCGCCGGCGATGATCCATTTCTGTGGATCGATATGGTTCAATGCCCAGAATGGTTTTTCTGGGTCATTCATGAAGGTACTGCTGGATAGGCCGATCCAGGTAGCTGTGCCCACACACAAATGGGCTTCTCCGTCATGGTTGGCACCGGAGCCCGACTGGGCGACTGCCACATCGCCGGCGCAGATCACTACAGGGGTGCCGGGGAGCAGTCCGGTGGCCTGAGCGGCCTGCAGGGTAACTTCTCCGATCACAGAAGTGCAGGGATAGGCCGGCGGCAGTTTTTCCATGGGAATACCCAGCAGGTCGCAGGCCGGCTTGGACCACTCTTTGCGGTGGGGATCGAACAGAAAGTACACCGAGGCGCCGTGCCAATCCGTGGCGATTTTCCCGGTCAGCCGATAGACGATGTACTCCTTACAGTCGAGGAGCCAGGCGGTGCGTTCCCACAGCTCCGGACATTCTTCCTTCAGCCAGAGGATTTTGGGGATGATGTCCTTGGCGGTGGGGATGTTGCCGGTGTACTCGAACAGCCGGCGGATGCCTTGACCGCCGTCCATTGCGGCGATGCGGTCTGCCTGTTTCACAGAGCGCACGTCCAGCCAGCTTATCATGGGCATTACTGGTCGTACTTCGGCATCTACCGGCAGGAGGTTGAACATCTGGGCGGAGATGCCCACGCCCAGAATCTCGGCCGGCGAGACGCCGGCCTCCTCCATTACCTTGCGCGTGGTCGTAGCGACCGCCTGCCATAGTTCCTCAGGGTCCTGCTCCACCCACTGCGGCTTAGGATAGTGCAGGCCGTAAGGCAGGTAGTACGAGTGCAGGATGCGGCCGCGCAAGTCGGTAAGTACCGCCTTATCACCCCCGGTGCCTGTATCATGGGCAATGATGTACCGCTTGCTCATGCGAGTCCCTCCAGCACGCCAGCGGCCGGCAGGCCTTATTTCCCCTTCCGGACTTCCTCCACGTAGGCACGAAGTACTTGGAGGAAGAACTCGTTCTGCTCTGGTGTGCCCACTGTGACACGCACAAAGCCCTGCCCCATGTGATGGGGGGACATGGGCCGGATAAAGACCTTTCGTTCGATCAGTTCGTCGCGGATTTGTTCAGAGGTTTTTCCCAACGAGCTGGCATCGATGAGGACAAAGTTTCCCTCGGAGGGGAAGGCGCGCAGGCCCGGGATCTTATTGATTTCATCACAAAGGTATTGCCGGCCCTCGATGATGGTGCGCCGCTTTTCCAGAAAGCTTGCTTCATCGTCCAGCGCGGCCTGTGCGGCGGCCAGTGCCAGCAGGCTGACGTTCCAGGGAATGCGGACACGCATCATGTAGTCTACTACTTTGGCATCGGCGATAGCATATCCGACCCGCAGGCCGGCCAGGCCGTATGCTTTGGAGAAGGTGCGCGAGATAATCAGGTTGGGATATTCGCGGATGAGGTACGCCAGGGTACGCGGTTCGTTTTCCAGCTCATAGTACGCCTCGTCCACCACGGTGGGGATGCCGGCGGAAAGGATGCGCTTCAGATCGTCCAGCGGAATCTGTATCCCCGTGGGGTTGTTGGGACTGCAAAGGAAGAGCAGTTTGGTCTTGGGGGTGATGGCCGCCAGGATGGCATCCACATCCCACGAGAAATCGGGCCGCAAGGGGACAAACACTGGCACCGCGCCGCGAATCTTCGCCCGCGCCTCATACATGGAGAAGGTAGGCACAGGGATAAGTACTTCATCGCCAGGTGCCGCAAATGTGGTGATGATGATATCAATGATGTCCGTGGAGCCGTTGCCCAGGATCACATTTTCCTTTCCGAAGCCGGCCATTTCGCCGAGCCGCTGTCGCAGGGCCGGCCCGGAATCCGGGTACAGGTTCCCCAGTTGAGCCGCCTGCTGAATGGCCTCCAACACCGCCGGCGACGGGGGGATAGGGTTCTCATTGGACATCATGCGCAGTACTTCGGGGTGCGACCAGGCGAATTCCATATGCCGGTCGCTGTACGGCGCGGCCGCCCGCACCCAGGGCACAACGAACTTGTCAATGTCAGTAGACATGTCTGAAAACCTCCATTGTCACGCAGGGTGTGTATTGTCAGAAGGTGGGGCCTCTACGAGAGAGCTCCTCTTCCGGAAAGCTCTTCCACATCTTCATACCATTTGACTTTGTCGCCGATGGCGGCGCGCATTTTCCAACGCATGGACTTCGGCTGTTGGTCAATATATTCCCGAATCTGCCGCAAGCGTTCCCGCACAATCTGGCGGTCCTCGTCCGTCAATTGATTGTATTGTCCCACAAAGTGGTCTACCAGCTCCAGATTCTGTGTCAGGGTACGCCACCATCCCCAATCATTGGAAGTGAGTTTTCCGATCACATCAAGGTTGATGGTTTCCTGATCGCTGTGGCCGACCGGGTGCTCCCGCAAGAGCATGATGGTGTCGATGATGTCCTTTTCGTTGATCTTGACGATCTGCATCTTTTCCAGGAACAGCTCTGCGAGGGGGAGGGTAAGTGAGTCGGCTTCCAGCCGGCCAAGCAGGGGGATGGTGTGGCAGAATTTCAACTGGTCAAAGAAGACGTCAATGTGCCGGCCGTACACCGGGTCGTGGAACAGGAGCCGATGCTCCCCGAAGAGTTGGGTGACCGTCTTGTCCTCCCGATATCCCAACTCCGTCAAGAACCTGACGATGTCTTTGAAGAATTTGCGGTAGGAGGCGAAGTCAATATCGGTGAACTGCCGGCCCAGCCGATCCTGAATATATCCGAAATTGGGGCAGTGGGTGCGGAAGGCCAGTGCCCCCACCAGTCGCATGATGATGTGGGCGTTCTCTTTCTCCTGCAGGGCGTTCAGGATACGGGTACGCTCTTCGTAAAAATCCTGCTGGATTGTACCATATTTACTCATATGTTCCTCCGCGGTTCGGCAGGAATATCGCGTGCTTCAGCCAGATATCAGCATATGGCCTTTCACGCGCTCAGGCTCAAGGTTGATGATGGCGGCCTTCATAATGCCCTCGGCGTATTCACTGCCGGGGTTAATGGCCAACGTGCGCCCAATGCGGATGTGGCCGGCGGCTTCATGTATGTGCCCGTGCAAGGTGAGCATGGGCTGTACCGTTTCGATGAATTTGCGCACCGAGGTGCTGCCGACGGGTTTCATGAGTACCTGGCCGCCCAGGGTCTTAATTTTCAGATTTTCGTCCAACTCGGGACAAACGTCAATCTGGGAATCATATGGCGGCACATGGATGGCCAGTACCGCCCGTTCAGGGTGGGAGAGCTGGCTGGCGAGCTTCTCCAGCCGCTCTGCCAGGACATCTTCCTCGACGTCTCGAGCGCATTTCCAGGGGGTCATATTGGCGTTGGAGATGCCGGCGAACTCATGGTGCTCGTCCAGCCAGAACACCTGGCCGTCCGGGTTGCGCACGTGCTGGAATTCCGCAATGACAGAGTCGATCACATAAGGATCGTCATTACCGGGCATAAAATAGAG
>JAPWUQ010000215.1 GCA_028275445.1 Anaerolineae bacterium
TCAGCGCGCTGGCGCCGGCGACCACTGAGCCGGCGCCGTACTGGTACGCCCTGACGCCGGCGCAGTGAGGTGCCTATGTTGACGTGGGTGCGGGCCGGCGTATTTATCGCAGGTTCACTGGCGCTGATGGCCGGCATCAGCGCGCTGGCGCTGGCCACCGCACGCTGGCTTCGCCAATGGCGTCTGGACATCAATCTGCTGGTGCATCCGTCCCAGTTGGCCGCCTACGGCATGCTGATCCTGCTGTGCTTGGGGTTGATGGGTATCAGCGGTCTGCCGCCGGCGCGCTTCGGCCTGCAGAGCATGGACTGGAAGCTGGATGCGGCGCTGGGAGCAGGCATCGGGCTGGCCCTGCCGGCGCCTCTCAACTGGCTGGTGCAGGTATGTGTGCGGAAATGGGGGCCGAGGATATACTCGCCGGCGCTGATGCGCGCCATCCTGCCGCGCTCCCGCAGGGAATGGCTGTTCGTCCCCCTTGCTTTCTGCTTGACCGCCTTGAGCGAGGAACTGCTCTTCCGCGCCATCTGGGTGGGGGGATTTTCCCGCTGGCTGCCGGCGGCGATACCGGCGCTGGTGGGATCGGCGATCTTCGGGATCACCCATCTGGCGCAGGGCCGGCTGGGGATGGCGGCCGCCGGCGCGCTGGGACTGCTGTTCGCCGGCCTCTTTCTCTGGCGGCAGAGCATCCTCCCATGCTTCCTCGCCCATTATCTGGTGAACCTGGGACAGGTCTGGTACGCCAGCCAACAGCGTGCCTGGCTGGAGAACTACCCGGATAACGGGTGATGCCCCCGCGGGGAAAGGCGGTCCTCCCGGTGTGACTGTCACCGGACGAGATGGGAGCTTCCGCGCGATGCCTCCAGGATTTCCTTCCAGAAGCGCTCGTCCATGAGGGTATGCTTGAGAAGCCTTTCCACGGCTGGGTCTGCGGCATTCAGGGCGCGCCGGTCGGTCACGTACCAGGCCAGGGAGCGGGCCAGGTATTGGCGCGGGTTCTGCCGGCTTTCCTCGTCCATCCCATAGCCAAGGGCATAAAGCTCCTGAACGCGCCGGCCGACTTCCTGGAGGGCCGGCGTGATCCCGCCGCCGTCGGACAGCCAGGGTCCGTCCGGTTCCCCGTCACAGCCCAACAGGTGGTCGAGCAGTTGGGCGGCGACCCAGATGCCGGCGAAGGGCGTGTCGAGCTGGCGGATGTCGCACAGGCAGACGTGGGAGCAGGTCTGGCCGGCGATCTCGATCGCGCCGGGGATATAGGCGGTGCGGTGGCTGACCAGCAGACGGCCGTGCCGGTGCCCGGCCAGGAAAGCGATCATGCCGGCGGGAAGCCGGCGAAGATATTCCGCCCAGCGCTCCACCGGCGCCCACTGGCTGTCGAAGGGATGGGATGCCGGCCGCACACGATGCCACAGCCCCCGCTCGATCCCCATCTTGTCGGCGATCAGCCGGCGGATCGGGTCCGATGGAGAGGCGGTTCGTCCCCCTTTCACCATTTCTCCAGCCATCCCTCTTTCACAAGCTGGTAAAAATGGTCGAGACTGCCGCGCTCGTGGCTGAAGGGCGGCTCCTCGGTGACATGGAAGAAGCGCATGCCAGCGGAAACGGCCGGGCCGTCCATCGCCAGGTCGTCGCCGGCCATCAGACAGACAGCCAGCGGAATGCCGAGGAATGCGGCGATCTCGCGGTAATAGGCCGGGCTTGGCTTGGTGGCATGCATGTTCTCGTAGGTGGTGACCAGGTCAAAGGGCAAATCGGCGACGCCGGCCCAGCCCATGCGCTGGCGGATAGCGGTATCCGGAAACAGCGGATTGGTGGCCAGCACGATCTTACAGCCGCGGGCCAGGAGCTCCTGCACGAGGGGGCGGGCAGACGGCCGCGGCCGAACGTAGCGCGCCAGTTTGGGATACTCCTCGGTATAGAAGCGGTCCACTGCCGGCGCAAGCTCTTCCCGGGACAGCGGGGAACGGGCGTTGAAGACGCGCCAGAAGACCTGGGCATTGGTCTCGGCCGAGCCGTTGTTGGCGACCATGGCGCGCGTGCCGGCCATGAGGGCTTCCTGAAAGGCCTCCGCCGGCATCCAGGGGGACATAAACGCCGCGAACGCCCGGATGTACTGGGGTATGAACTGGTCGAGACGGGTATCCAACAGGGTGCCGTCCAGGTCAAGGAGCACGGCGCGGATCATGTGGTTCACTCCTGGGGGGTCGGTGTGGGCGTGAGCGATTGGCGCAGGGCCTCTGCCCGCACCGTGTAGGTCACCACACTGCCGGCGGTGGAAAGCAGATGGACTTCGAAATCGCTGGAGCGCCCGGGCGCCAGAGTGTCCTGCGCCGGCGCGACTTTCCGCACGCCGGCGACCTTCCCCTCCTCGGTGTATGCCGTGACCACCAGGCGCACCCGCGCCGCGGTTTCATCGCCAATGTTGCGCACGCGGCCGGCGATGTGGTAGCTGGCATGGCCGCGACTTTCGCCGGCCAGGTTGCTGACCTCCAGGTCCAGGTAATAGGTCTCCGGATGCGAGAGAGGCAGGCCGCGCAGGGGCACCGACTGATAGGTGGCGAAGCGCTCTGGCGGGTTATCGAACGAAGCGGCAAAGGGCGCCTTCGCGCCGTGGGGCAGAACATCCAGCTCGACAAAGGCGGTGGTGAACGCCAGGAGCTGGCCCTTTTCGTCAAAGAGGGAGACGCCGACCTGCACCTGTTCCAGGTCCACGCCGGCGGTGTTCTCCACTTCCCCGAGGCACCAGAGTATGCCGGAAGGGGAGCGCTGGAAATTGACGCCGGCGATGGTGAAGGGCAGGGGCGTCGGGGTCGGAGTAGGCGGTGTGCGCAGGGCCGATTCATCCATGGGGATGATGAGTTCCTGGCCGATCTGGAGCCGGCGGGGGTCCAGGATGCCGTTGGCCTCCTGGATGGCCTCCACGGTGACGCCGTAGATGCGGGCGATAGCGATGAGGTTATCGCCCGGCTTGACCACGTAGATGACCGGCGTCGGGGTGATGGTCGGTGTGGCGGTCGGGAGCGGCGTCAGGGGCGCCGGCGTGGGCGTGGCGGTGACGGCCGGCTCTGTCACGGCGGCCGGCGCGGTGGGGGTGTCGGTGGGCGGCAGGGTGGGCGCCGGCCGGCAGGCGCTCAAGGACAGCCCGCACAGCACGATGCCGGCGGCGATGAAGAGCCAGGATATTCCACTGATGCGGCAGAACATGTTCACCTCGTTGGCGTCAATCTGCACGGCCGGCATTATACCACAGGATGGGGTGATGCGGCCATTTTGGACGGGGCAGGGCCGCCCGGGGATAGGGGATGGGGGCAATTTTGGCCTCCTCGCTTTTTCTCTCCCTGTCTCCCCTGTGCTATAATCGCCTTTCGTTGTGCTCAAATCCGGTTTGAGGGTTGGTCTGGTATGTCCGCGCTGCAGATTACCTGGCTGAGCATCATTGTCATTACGCTGATCGGGGTCGCGGTCGGGCGCTATCCCTGGCTGCGGATGAACCGCGCCACGATCGCGCTGGTGGGTGCTACGATACTTATCTGCGCCGGCGCCATCTCCTTGGAGAACGCCTATGCGGCCCTGGACATGAACACGCTGGTGCTGCTGTTCTCCATGATGGTGGTGAACGTCAACCTGCGGCTGGCCGGCTTCTTCCAGCTTGTCACCTCTTATGTGGTGCGGCGGGCGCGCTCTGCCCGACAGCTCCTGGCGCTGATCATTTTCTTTGCCGGCGTGCTCTCGGCGCTCTTTCTGAACGACACCATCGTGCTGATGTTCACACCGCTGGTCATCGAAATCACCACCACCCTGCGGCGCAACCCGATTCCCTACCTCATCGGATTGGTGACGGCGGCCAATATCGGCTCGGCGGCAACTATTGTCGGCAACCCGCAGAACATGATTATCGGCATTGCATCGGGCCTGTCTTTCTTGCGTTTCACCTCACGGCTCCTGCCGGTCTCGCTGATGGGGCTGGCCATTGCCTGGGTGATCCTGGTGCGGCTGTATCCGCGCGAGTTTTCCGGCGAACCTCTGCCGGCGCCGGTGCAGTTGCAGGCGCGCACCTATCGGCCCTTGCTCATCAAGGGGTTGATCTCCACCGGGGTGATGCTGACCGCTTTCCTGGCCGGCGCTCCCATCCCGCTGGCGGCACTGGGGGCGGCATCCCTTCTGCTCATCACCCGCCGGCTCAAGCCGGCGCGCGTGTTCAAGGAGCTGGACACCGCCCTGCTGGTCTTTTT
>JAPWUQ010000217.1 GCA_028275445.1 Anaerolineae bacterium
CGCTGGCTCGATGCGGCGCTCGGCCGGCTCAGCGAGGCCGCCGGCGAGGAGGCCGTGATCATGGTCGTCAGCGATCACGGCGCGGCCCCGATCCATTACTGGCTGCACCTGAACCGCTGGCTGGCCGACGAGGGATACCTGGCCCTGCGCGCCGACGGTCGGATCGATTGGCGCCGCACGCGTGCCTTCTGCCTGGGCTATGGAGGGATTTACCTGAACGTGCAGGGGCGGGAGCCGGCCGGCGTGGTGGAGCCGGGACAGCCGTACGAGGAACTGCGCCGCCGGCTGATGCAGGAGCTGATGGCGCTCCGCAGTCCCGCCGACGGAGAGCCGGTCGTGGAGTGGGCGCGGCCGCGCGAGTCCTGGCATGCCGGCCCGCTGGTACCGCTCCTGCCGGATGTCATGCTCGCCCTGCGTCCCGGGTTTGCGCTGGCGCATGAGGATGCGCGTGGGGAATGCCCGGCGGATCGGCCCTGGCTGGAGCCGAATCAGGGCCGCTGGCGCGCCGGCCACGAAGGGCCGTATGCGCCCGAGGCTGTGTGCGGGGTATTCCTGGCCGCCGGCCCGGGCATCCCGCATGGGAAAGGGAACAACGTGCATATTGTAGATGTGCTCCCCACGCTCTGCCGGCTGTGGGGCCGGCCCGTGCCGGCCCATCTGGACGGCCGGCCCATTGTAATTATCTCCCCCCAGTAGCGCACTAATGTCAGATTCTTACAGTTTTGTCATAAATACTTTACAAATCCCCTGCTTCCCGCTATAATGCTTGTATAGGAGGAAGAGGTGGTATGCATCACACCGCGGCGGAAGGGCGTTCCCATTATCTGCGCCAAAGCCTATTAGCCATTGGCATCGCGGCCGCCAGCTTGACCGCGCTGGTGTATCTTACCTACCGCCTTCCTCCCGAGGGTCTTCCCCTCGCGCTGTTCTTCCTCCTGCTGTTTTGTGGGGTGGCCGGCCTGTTCGCGCCGCTGATGCTGTGGGTGCACCGCCGGCTGGTGATGTCCCGGCGTCTGCCGGCTTCGGCTTGGCGCCCGATCCGATGGAGCGCCTGGGCAGGGCTCCTGGCCGCCATCCTCGCCTGGTTGCAGTTCATCCGGCTGTTGAACGTGGTCAGCGCCGTCCTATTTCTGCTGATACTTTCCCTGGTGGAATGGCTGATAACGAGCAAGCGGCATTAACCGCAACGCTTTCACAGCGCTGTTCCTGAGGTGCGTCCGCCCCATCCTCGTTGATTTTTGTGCAACAGGAGTTATGCTATGGCTCATCGCTCTCGTGTCTGGCGGATAGGCGCAGTGCTCCTGGTCGCCGGCCTCCTGCTGGCGGTCATTCCCCTGTTCCTGTTCGCGCTGGCAGACACATCTGCCCTGCCGGCGGAACGCCAGCTTGTCGCGCCGCCGGGCGACCGCATGCCGGCGCCCCCCGCCCTGCCTCCTGCCAAACCCCAGCAACAGCCGTTGGATGGCTGGCTGGACATCACGGTGGCCCAGCCGCCGTATTTCAACGTCTCCGACCCGGGCCAGGCGGTGACCATCACGGTGGCCAACGGCCATCCGTCGCGTCCAGCGGAAGCGCTGGCGCTGACGGTGACCCTGCCGGCCAATTTCATCTACCTAGCTACCACCAGCGTGACCGATAACGCCGGCCCGATCCCGTACACCGTCACCGTGGTTGGCCAGGACCTGGTCTATACCCTGGACGGAGGCGTCTACGATCTGAACGCCGGCGATGCGGTGCGCATCGTCGTGCGCCTGGCCACCAACTGTCAGGTTGCTTCCGGGCTGAGCATCCGGGTGACGGCGGATTATCTTTCCACCGGCACCGCGTATCGGGATGTGGGCTATTCCGATGCCCTGACGGTCCAGCGCGGCAATCTGGTGGTGCAGAAACTGCCGGCCAATCAGGCCGCGGCGGTGGGGGATGTGGTGACCTGGACGGTGCTGGCGCGCAATACCGGCCTGGGCGATGTGTACGATGCCTACATCACCGACACGCCCGGCGCCGGCTTCACGAATGTCCAGGGCCTGACCTCCACATATATCAGCCGGCTGGGCCCCGGCGAAGAGCGGCGTTATGTGGTCACCGCCACGGTGAATTCCTGCGGCGATTTGAATAATGTCGTCGCCGGCGCCTGGCGCTGTGGCAACCAGGATGGCACCGGCACGGCCGCCAATCCGGTCTCTGCCCAGACGGATATCACCCTGATCAAAGAGGTGCCCGATATCCGCATCACCATCCCGCCCATTGTCGTGCCGTACTGTGCCCGGGGATATCCCCTGACCTGGACGATCACCAATCTGGGGCGGGGCGACGCGTACCATTTCACCCTTTCCAGCGAGTTCGTGGGGGCGAACCTGGAGTGCTCGGTGGTGGGCTCCGACTGGCAGAAAGCGGATGTCGGCGCCGGCATGGTCTTCACCTATACGGCGAACGGCGGCACTATTGAAGCCGGCCAGACCGTCACCCTGACCCTGCTGGTCACCGATACCCAATCCTGCTCGGCGCCCTCCCGGAGCGGCGTGTGCTGGTTCCTGCCCGGCTATACCGATAGCTGTGGACTGCCCTTCTCGCCGCCGCTGACGATGGCTTCCTGGAGCATCGGCGGGGATGCCCCTTCGTTGAGCGTGTCCAAGTCTGCCTCGGCGGAGCGGGCCTTCCTGGGCGACCAGGTGGTCTTCACCGCGACGGTGGGGCTGGCCCATGGGGAGCATGTTGCCGGCAGTGTGCTCCTGACGGATGTGGTGCCGGCCTCCTTGGGGATCGTGGGCGTTTCCGCCACCGCCGGCACACCGCAGGTCAACGGGCGCACCATTACCTGGGCGCTGACGCCGGCGCAGGCCAACGGCGCCCGGCTCACCCTCACCACCACTGTCAACAGTGACCCCTGCGCGGCCAACCAGGTGGCTACGAATTCTATTCAGGCCAGCGCGGCGACGGACTGCGGCTGTCTGCTGAACGCCTCTGCCTCGGCTTCCGCCGCTCTGCAGAACGATCCGGGGGTGCACGCCAATATCGCGGCCAGCATCACGACCATCGAGACCTGTACCAGCTTCTGGATCACCAACACCTATCATATCGAGCGCGATATTGGTTCGTGGGCCGGCGCCGTCTTCACCGATAATCTGGAGAACAACCTGCAGTACAACGCCGGCTCCCTGCGGGTCACGCTGGATGGGAATGACGTCACCAGCTATGTCAGCATCCTGAGCACCTCCCCCCTGCGGCTGGGCCTGAGCGGGCTGAACGCCACCGGCAAGACCAGCGGCACGCTGGTCATCGGGTATTCCCTGTACGCGCCGGCCGCATCCGCCGGCTCCTATTACCACTGGACCCATCTCTGGCTGCCGGGCTATTCCGATATGTACTGCGGCACGAACCCCGGCTTCCACAACGCGCTTCCACTGCAGATCAGCCGCGCCGATATGGGCATCAGTGTGGATGTGCCGGCGGTGATCGATGCCTGCCAGATCTTCGACGCGGATATCACTGTCGATCCGGGCCCCTGGGGCGGGGATGATGTCTCCGTCACGGTGACCAAGACCCATTATGCGCTCCTGGGTGTCTCCTTCGGAGGCTCCTTTGACCCGAGACGGGTGGTAACGTACAGCAGTGCGGTGACGACCACCTGGGTATTTTCGGACCCGGTGGAGGCCGCCGGCCGGATCCGGCTGACCCTGCAAAGCGACTGCGATGATGTGGAGGACCCCCTGCCGGCGGAACTGCGCTATTCCGATAACTGCGATCTGCGCTATGTGGAAACGGCCTCCGACACGCCGGCCATCAATCGTGTCGGCAATATCAGCATCTTCGTCACCCCGAATTCCTATCTCGTGACGGACGACACCGCCACCTGGCGCATTTATGTGGTGAACCCGGGGAGCGGCATCGCGTACAATGTGCTGGTGACGGATGTGCTGGGCACGGGCCTGCGCTTCGCCGGCTCCTCCATTTCCGACGCCGGCGGGGTCACCATGCCGGCGCCCGGCGGGAACGCGCCGGTCTGGCGCATCGCCGCGCTCCAGCCGGGCGAACAGCGCGTCATTACCGTGACGGCGGATGTCATCGCCTGCACCGACCTCACCAGCCACGTCTTTACCCAGTGGGGGTGCAGTGAGACGGCGCCCTGCCGCCTGGTCCAGCAGGCCGGCCCCTTCCTGCGCCTGGCGGAGGCCAGCCTGCTGACCTCCAACGCCCAGGTCGGACAGCTCCCG
>JAPWUQ010000216.1 GCA_028275445.1 Anaerolineae bacterium
ATGACGGAATGCTCGCCTTCGGAGGCCCTGCAGTGCGTCAGCACGACGCCGGCGGCGGTCATCGGCTGGGGCGGGCGCAAGGGGTGGCTTCGCCGCGGCTATGACGCGGACATCGTCCTGCTGACGCCGGAGCTCCAGGTCGTGGGCACGATCATCGCCGGCGAGCTGGTCTACTGGGCCGGCGAGCCGGAGCGCCTGCGCCGATAGCCCGTCGGTTCAGCCGCACTCCACCAGCGTTTTGGGGAATGTGCCCAGCGGCCGGCACCCGTTCACTGTCACGATATAATTGTCCTCCAGACGCATGCCGCCTTTCCCTGGGACATACAATCCCGGCTCCAGGGTCAGCACCATGCCCTCCTGGAGGATATCCGGGCTGTGGGGGACGACAAAAGGCGGGTAGTGCGCGCCCTTGCCCACGGCGATGCCGATGCCATGGCCGGCATGGTGGAACATACTGCCGCCGGCCGGCATATGGCGTTCCACGTATCCCCGCACGATGTGGTCCAGCTCTGCCGCCGGCAGTCCCGGACGGATGGCCGCCTCGCCGCGGGCCAGGGCGTCTTCCAGCACGGCGTGCCATTCCCTCTGCCAGGGCGCCGGCGCCCCGACCACGAATGTCCTGGTCGTATCGGCCTGATAGCCGCGGATGACAGGATAGATGTCGGCAATGAGCAGGTCGCCGGCCTGAAAGGTATAGCCTACCGGCGCACAGCCGCCCTGACCGGTGATCGCCGGCCCGCCTGAAAACTCCCCATGCAGATCGAAGGTCCCGCCCAGATGTGCCGCCATGGCGCGCCAGGCCGCGCTGAAGACTTCATAGTCGCTGACACCGGGGCGCAGGGCGGCCTGGGCGGCCGCGAACCCGATATCGTTCAGCCGCACGGCGAAGGCGAGCTGTTCCTGCTCCCAGGCATCCTTGATAATGCGCTGGTGGTAGAGAAATTCACCGACGTCATGCAGATGTTCGGGGGCAAAGCCGGCAGCCTGTGCCAGCCAAACAGGGAAGTAATGCGCATCCACACCGACAGGCCGGCCGGCCAGGCCCAGCTCATGGATGGCGGCGGCAAAGGCGCGCTCTCGCTCCGCATATTCATCCACGAAGCGCGATAGGTCGGCCAGGGTGAGGTTGGGATAGGCCATGACCTCCAGGGGATCGGATGCGGCCGGCAGGGCCGACGTGTTCACCCCGTACTGCGGCACAACAGCGACAGCACGCTCCGCATCGAGCGCTAGCAGGGAGGGAAAGTTGAGGTTAGGCAGGAGGCCGGTCAGGTAAAAGAAATGGTTTGGGTCGGTGATGATGGCGCCGGCGAGCCCCCGGCGCTCCAGCTCCTGGCGCAGGACCTGCCGGCGGGCGGTCAGGAAGGGCGCGAGATCCATAGCTGTCTCCTCGGTTCATGACCACGGACAATGGACCATCGTGGTCCATGGGCGATGGTCTTATTGTATCCCAGCCGGCGCGAGGCGCAAGCCGGCAAAGTCCCTGATAGGGGGCGCGGGCTTTGACGTTTCCAGCGGATTCGGGTAAACTGCGTGCTACATGGGTGACAGGAGCTGGTGCATGACGAACGCGAGGATTGGGAAAAGAGAATGGCTCTGGCCGGCGCTGTTGGCTCTGCTGGGCGCCGCTGTATTCCTGGCGCTCTCGCTGAGCGGGTGTGGTCTGCGGCCACTGCTATACAATGTCAGCGTGGCGCCGGCGCGCATCTCCCCCAACGCCGACGGGCATGATGACGTGACGCTCATCACCTATTCGCTGGGGAGAAGCGCCAACCTTTCCATTTACTTTGAGAATGAGAAGGGAGAGCGATTTTATTTTCGGCAGGACCGCCGGCGCTCGCCGGGCACGTACCGCGTCTATTGGGGCGGTGTGATTGAAGGGGAATCGAGGTACGAGAACGAGTATACCCAGCAGATTGTGCGCCGGCGGGTCCTGCCCGACGGCGTCTATACCTGGTATGTCGAGGCGGTGGATGACCGGGGGCATTCGCAGGTGGCATCCGGCCGGCTGGAGATCGTGGATGCCGATACCACCCTGCCCGAACTGCGCAATTTCTCCGTCTCCCCGCGCGAGTTCACGCCCAATCAGGACGGCATTGACGACCGCGTGGCCATCACCTACTACCTGACCAAAGAGGCCAATGTGGTGGTATATCTGCTGGGGCCGGAGGGAAGCCCTGAGCCTCAGAAGTATCCGGTGGCCGAGAAGGAGCGGGACGTCAAACCCGGCGCGGTGGGGGTCCACCTCTACGATTATGAAGGTGGAGTGGACCGGCAGGCCCAGCCGCCGCCCGATGGCACGTATAAGGTGATTGCCGAGGCCGAGGATAAGGTGGGCAATATGGTGGTGGTGGAGAGCACCCTCATCATCAAAGAGGGTGGGGTGCCGCGCGCGGACATCGTCGACGCTGAGGTGACGTTCTCCCCGACCATCGTGCCGCTGGGTGGGACGCTGTATTTCACCGCCACGGTGGAGAATTTCGGCAAAGTGCCCATCCGCACTTCCGGGCCGCCGCCCGGGACGCAGTACCGCAGTGACCAAAACTTCAACACGTTGGAATGGTACGAGGAGCCGGGTGTCTGGCGGTTCGGCATTGACTTTGAGACGAACTCGACCGGCCGGCCGTACCCCTATCGCTGGGCCGTGGGCGACGAAAGTGTGCTCACGGTGCGCGTGATAGACGGCAAGGAGTACCGCTATCTGATGCCGGGCGCACGCGCGCTCATCACCGGCAGTATCCAGATTGTGGATAAGCCGCCGCGCAACCCCATCTATTTCTGGGGCGGCCTGATCCAGGAAGAGGTCCGCATCGAGTCTTTCAACGACCATGTGGACCCTCAGCAGATTTCCATCGGCTTTTAGCATGGACGCGGGTTCCCTGGCCGGCCTGGACCTGGCGGTAGTCATCGTCAGCTTCAACGTGCGGGAGCTTCTGCGCGAGTGCCTGCGCTCCGTGCGGGAGGAGCTGGGCCGGCAGAAGGACCTGCGCGCCGCTGTCTGGGTGGTGGATAATGCCTCCCACGACGGCAGTGCGGATATGGTCCGGACGGAGTTCCCGGACGTGCATCTGATTGCCAATGACGCCAATCGGGGGTTCGCGGCGGCCAACAATCAGGCCCTGCGCGCCCTGGGGTTGGGCGGGGAGGGCGCATCTTTCGCTGGCATGCCGCGCTTTGTGCTCCTGCTCAACCCGGACACAACGCTGGAGGCCGGCGCGCTGACAACCTGGCTGGCCGCGGCGGAAGCCCTGCCCCGCGCCGGCGTGCTCGGGCCCGCCCTGCGCTATCCTGACGGCCAGTTCCAGCATTCCGCCTTCGCCTTCCCCACCCTCTGGCAGGTGTTCTTTGACTTTTTCCCCCTGCACTACCGCTTGTTGGAATCCAGGCTGAACGGGAGATATCCGCGGCGCTGGTATCAGTCCGGCCGGCCCTTCCCCATCGGCCATCCGCTGGGCGCGGCCATGCTGGCCCGCGGCGAGGCCGTGCAAGGGACAGGCTTGCTGGATGAGGGGTATTTCATTTATGCTGAAGAGGTAGATTGGTGCCTGCGCATGCGGGCGTGCGGGTGGGAGCGGTGGTGTGTGCCGGCGGCGCGCGTGATCCATCATGAGGCGCAGAGCACGCGGCAGTTCCGGGATGAGATGTTTGTCCATCTCTGGCGGAGCCGCTTCCGGCTGTTCGCCAAGCATTACAGCCCGCTCTTCAATGCCGCTGTGCGGCCGCTGGTGCGGCTGGGACTGCGCCGGCTTTCCGCCGAGGCGCGCCGCGCCCGCCAGGCCGGCCAGTTGGATGAGGCCGGCTGTGCCCGCCGCCTGTCCGCGCTGGAAGAGGTGCGGCGAATGAGCTATCTTCCCCCGGAGCGGTTCCGATGAGCGGCAAACCGGGTGTTACCGGCGTGGTGTTGACATATAATGAGAGCCGGCATATTGCGGAGTGCCTGGAAAGCCTCGCCTGGGCCGACGCGATGCTGGTGTTCGATTCCTTCAGCACCGACGATACGGTGGAGCAGGCGCGCCGGCGCGGCGCCGTGATAGTCCAGCACCCCTTTGACAACTTCGCCCAACAGCGCAACGCGGCGCTGGCACATGTGCAAACGCCCTGGGTCTTTTTCCTCGATGCGGATGAGCGGGTGCCGCCGGAGCTGGCGGCGGAAATACGCAGTGTCCTGACACGCGAGGAGGCCGGCTGGTGGGTCCCCCGGCGCAATTTCA
>JAPWUQ010000218.1 GCA_028275445.1 Anaerolineae bacterium
GCCCACAACGCCATTTATGACCTGATCATCCTGCGCCGGCACGGCCTGGAGGTGCAGGGGCCCCTCTTCGACACCATGATCGCCGAATGGCTGATTGACCCGGCCAGCCGCAACCTGGGCCTCAAAAACCTGGTCTGGCAGAGGCTGGGCATGGAGATGACCCCCATCACCGAGCTGATCGGGAGCGGGAAGCATCAGGACAGCATGGCCAACGTCCCTGTGGAACAGGCCGGCCCCTATGCCGCGGCGGATGCCGACATGCTCCTGCGCCTGAAGCCCCTCCAGGAGGCGGAACTGAAGGAGAAAAACCTCTGGCACCTGTTCACCGAGGTAGAGATGCCGCTGGTGGAGGTGCTGGCCGATATGGAGATGGCCGGCATCAAGCTCGACGTCGGGACCCTGGAAGAGCTGGACCGCGAGCTGGCCGCCCGTATGTGGGAGCTGGAAGAGGAAATATACCGCATGGTGGGCTACCGCTTCAACCTGCAGTCCTCCCAACAGCTCTCGGACGCCCTGTTCGTCCACCTGGGGCTTTCGGCCAAAGGGCTGAAGAAGACGAGCGCCGGCAAGTATTCCACCTCGGCGGACGTGCTGGAGAAACTGCGCGACGCCCACCCCGTAGTGGACAAAATCCTGGAGCACCGCCAGATCGCCAAGATCAAGTCCACCTATATTGAGACCCTGCCGGCGCTGGTGAACCCGCAGACCGGGCGCGTGCACACCTCCTTCAACCAGACCGGCACGGTCACCGGCCGGCTCTCTTCCAGCGACCCCAACCTGCAGAATATCCCCATCCGCACCCCCATCGGCCGGCGGGTGCGCGAGGCCTTCGTCGCCGAGGAGGGCTGGCTCCTGCTTTCGGCGGACTATTCCCAGGTGGAACTGCGCATCCTCGCCCATATGACCGACGACCCACAGCTCGTGGCGGCGTTCCAGCGCGGCGAGGACATCCACACCTTCACCGCCTCCATCATCTTCCGCGTGCCCAAGGAAGAGGTGACACCGGAGATGCGCCGGATTGCCAAGACGACAAATTTCGCTATTATTTACGGCGTTACGGCCTACGGCCTGGCCCAGCAGACCGGCATGTCCAACGAGGAGGCGGCGGCCTTCATCCGGGCGTACTTCCAGCAGTACCCCCGGGTCAAGGAATATGTGGAACGCTGTAAGGAACAGGCCGCCAAGATGGGCTACGTGGAGACGCTGTTGGGCCGGCGCCGTTACTTCCCGGAACTGCAGGCCGGCCAGAAGATACCCGCCGGCCTGCGCGCCGCCGCGGAACGCATGGCCATCAACATGCCGGTGCAGGGCACCGCGGCCGATATCATCAAGATCGCCATGATCCGCCTGCACAAAGCCCTGAGAGAGCAGGGCATGCGCAGTCGGCTCCTGCTCCAGGTGCATGACGAGCTGGTGCTGGAGGTGCCGGCGGAGGAGAAGGAGCAGGCCGCCCACCTGGTGAAAGACATCATGGAGAACGCCTATCCGCTGAAGGTGCCGCTGAAAGTGGACTGCCAGGCCGGCCCCAATTGGGGGCAGATGGAACCGTGCTGAACCCGTCCGCCGGCACCGGATGCGCCCCGTCGCGCGCATACACTGCAGAACATCGAGCTGGAGGAGACCTACATTGATCCTGCGTGAACTCAACCGGTTGCTGAAAGAGGCTGTGGAAACCGCCCAGCGCGCCGGCGCCCTGCCGGCGGAGCTGGAACTGCCGGAGATCATCCTCGAACGCCCCAAGCAGGCCAGCCTTGGGGATTACGCCACGCCGCTGGCCCTGCAGTTGGCCGGCAAAGTCGGCCGGCGCCCCCTGGAGGTCGCCGAGACCATCGTGGCCCATTTTCCCGCCACCCCCATGCTGGCCAGGGTGCAGGCCGCCCGACCGGGCTTCATCAACTTCACCCTCAGCCAGGAATGGATCGCCCGCCAGGTGGACACTATCCTGGCCGCCGGCGAGACCTTCGGCAACATTGACCTGGGCAAAGGCAAGAAGACCCAGGTGGAGTTCGTCAGCGTCAACCCCACCGGCCCCCTGCACATCGGCTCGGCGCGCAACGCCGTCATCGGCGACACGCTGGCCAACGTCCTGCAAGCCGCCGGCTACAACGTCTACCGCGAATACTATATCAATGACCGCGGCACCCAGTTCGACAATTTCGCCGCCACCGCCTATGTGCGCTATGTCCAGGCCCTGGGCATTGACGAACCCATGCCCGAGGCCGGCTACTTCGGCCAGTACATGATCGAGTTGGGCCGGCAGTTGGCCGCGGAATACGGCGACAAGTTCCTCCACATGCCGCGCGAGGAGGCCACCCGCCAGTTGGGCGAGATCGCCCTGGAGCGCACCATTGCCAGCATCCGCCAGGACCTGGAACTCATCGGCGTCTATTACGACTGCTGGTTCTCCGAACGCTCCCTCTATCAGGACGATACCTTCCAAAAGGTGATGGAAATCCTGCGGGCCGCCGGCATGGTCGAGGAACGGGAGGGCGCCGTCTGGTTCACGGCCACCAAGCTCGGCGGCGACAAGGACGAGGTGCTCATCCGCTCCGACGGCACGCCCGGCTATTTCGCCTCGGACATCGCCTATCACTACAACAAATTCGTCGTGCGCGGCTTCGAATGGGTCATTGACGTCTGGGGCGCCGACCATCAGGGCCATGTGCCGCGCATGAAGATCATGATGCAGGCGCTGGGGTTGGACCCGGACCGCCTCACCCTCCTGCTGTATCAACTGGTGACGCTGAAACGCGGCGGCGAAGTGGTGCGGCTGTCCAAGCGCACCGGCGACCTTATCACCCTGCGGGAAGTGGTGGAAGAGGTGGGGCCGGATGCGGTGCGCTTCTTTCTCCTTTCCCGCGCCGCCGAGAGCCAGATGGACTTCGACCTGGAGCTGGCCAAGGAACAATCCAACGAGAACCCGGTGTATTATGTCCAGTACGCGCATGCCCGCATCGCCAGCATCCTGCGCAAGGCCGGCGGCATAGACTACCGCGCCGGCGATACCTCCCTGCTCCAGCATCCCTCGGAGATCGCGCTGATCCGCGAGATGCTCCGCCTGCCGGAGATCATCGAGCTGGCCGCCACACGGCTTGCGCCGCACCACCTCACCTATTACGCCATGGACCTGGCCAGCGCCTTCCACGCCTTCTATCGCGACTGCCGCGTGCTGTCCAGCCTGCCCGAGGACGAGGCCATCACGAAGGCGCGCCTCAAGCTGGTCGCCGCCACCAAACTGGTGCTGGCCAAGGTCCTGCGCTTGATGGGCATGAGTGCTCCCGAAACTATGTAATCTCTGGGCACCCGTGCGGAGGGGTATGGTGGGGGCCTCGCGCTATGACGTGATCATCGCCGGCGCCGGCGCCGCCGGCAGTTCCGCCGCCTATTTCCTCGGAGAGGCCGGCGCCCGCACCCTGGTCATCGAAAAAGAGCGCCTGCCGCGCTATAAGCCCTGCGGCGGAGCGGTCCCCGCGGCGGTCTTCCGCATGTTCCCATTTTCCTTCGACCCCGTTGTCGAGCGCCGGCCCTCGTATGTGCTCTACTCCTGGCGGGGCGAGCAGGCGGTGCGCTGGCCGCTGGCCGGCCGGCCCATCAGCATGGTCATGCGCGACCGCTTCGATTGTCATATCCTCCAACATGCCCGGGCCGACGTATGGGATGGCACGGCGGTGGCAGAGGTCGAGGAGGGGGCCGACGGTGTGCGGGTGCGCACGGCCGGCGGCGATGTGCTCTTCGCCGATTATCTCATTGCGGCCGACGGCGCCCATTCGCGCCTGGCCCATCAGCTCGGCCTGCGCCGGCAGAGAGAGCTGGTCGGCGCAGTGGAGGTGGAATATACGCCGGCGCCGGCGGTGATGGAGCGCTTCGCCGATACCGCCCTGTTCGAGTTCGGCGCCCTGCGGAACGGCTACCTGTGGATCTTCCCCAAAGCCGGGCATCTCTCCATCGGCATCGGCCAACTGCGCGGCAGGGGCTCTGAACTGCGCGCCGTGCTGTATCGCGAAATGCGCAAATTCGGCCTGGATTTGGAGGATGTGCCCTGGCACGGCCATACCCTGCCGGTCTATCGAGGGCCGGAACCCCACGGTACGGCGCGTGCCCTGCTGGCCGGCGACGCCGCCGGCCTGGTGGACCCCTTGAGCGGAGAAGGCATCCGGCATGCCGTCGCCAGCGCCAAACTGGCGG
>JAPWUQ010000219.1 GCA_028275445.1 Anaerolineae bacterium
CCGACCCCCAGCAGAATGCGCGCCTCAGACGTCGGCCGGCGCCGGCTCCGCCGCGGGAGCCTCCGCCTCTGCCACCGGCTCCTCCACGCGCTGGTCGCGCAGGGCGACCTTCCAGACCTGGTCAATCTCGTCCACCAGGACGAAGTTCATGCGCTTCTTGACATCCTCCGGGATATCGTCCAGGTCTGGCTCATTGCGCCGCGGCAGGATGACGGTGGTGATGCCGGCGCGGTCGGCCGCCAGCACCTTCTCCTTGATGCCGCCCACCGGCAGGACCTTGCCGCGCAGGGTAATTTCACCGGTCATGGCCACATCGGAGCGCACCGGCCGGCCCGTCAGCAGGGAGGCCAGGGCGGTGGCGATGGCGACGCCGGCGGACGGCCCGTCCTTCGGCGTGGCGCCGGCCGGCACGTGCAGATGAATATCGGTCTTCTCAAAGAAGTGCGGGTCAATGCCCAGCTCCTCGGCCTTTGAGCGCACGTAGCTCAGCGCCGCCTGTGCCGACTCCTTCATCACATCGCCGAGCTGACCAGTGACGATGAACTGCTTGGTGCCGGGCATTTTGGTGGCCTCGATGAAGAGGATGTCGCCTCCCACCGGGGTCACCGCCAGGCCGACGGCCACGCCGGGACGGTCGGTGCGTTCCGCCACGTCGTACAGGAAGCGCGGCTTGCCCAGGTAGGCCGGCAGGTCCTGGGCATCCACGGTCACGCTGACCGTCTCGCCGGCGGCGATCTTCGTCGCCACCTTGCGGCAGATAGAGCCGATCTGGCGCTCCAGATTGCGCACGCCGGCCTCGCGCGTGTACTCGCGAATGATGCGCAGGACCGCCTGGTCCGTGATCTGCACCTCGCCCGGCTGGAGGCCGTTCTCCTTGAGCTGGCGCGGCAGGAGATATTTCTGGGCAATATGGAGCTTATCCTCATCCGTATAGCCCGGGATCTGGATGATCTCCATGCGGTCGCGCAGGGGCGCCGGGATCGGCTCCAGCATGTTGGCCGTGGTGATGAACATCACCTGCGACAGGTCAAACGCCACGTCCAGGTAATGATCGCGGAACTCGCGGTTCTGCTCCGGGTCCAACACCTCCAGCAGAGCGGCCGCCGGGTCGCCGCGGAAATCCATCCCCATCTTGTCCACTTCGTCCAGCATGAAGACCGGGTTCTTGGTGCCGACGCGGCGGATGCCCTGAATGATGCGGCCCGGCAGGGCGCCGACATAGGTACGGCGGTGGCCGCGTATCTCCGCCTCATCGCGCACGCCGCCCAGGCTCATGCGGATGAACTTGCGTCCCAGGGCGCGGGCGATGGAGCGCCCCAGCGAGGTCTTGCCCACACCCGGGGGCCCCACAAAGCAGAGGATGACGCCCTCGCGCTCGGGTCGGATGTAGTCTTCCGCTTCCTCTGCCGCCGGCGGTTTCCCGGCATCGCCGGCCGCCGCAAGCCCCGCCGCCGCTTCGACGCCGACGGCTTCCTCGCCGGCGCTTTCTTTCATCTCCCGGCGCTCCTTGCGCAGTTTGCGCACCGCCAGGAATTCGAGAATGCGCTCCTTCACGTCCTCCAGGTCATAGTGATCTTCATCGAGCACCTGGCGGGCGCGGTTGATATCCAGGTTGTCCTCGGTCTGGACGTTCCAGGGCAGGTTGATGAGCCAGTCCAGATAAGTTTTGATGACGGAGTATTCGGCGGCGGCCGCCGGCATGCGCCGCAGGCGCTCCAGCTCGCGCTTGGCCTCTTTGGCGGCTTCCTCGGGGAGGCCGGCCTCCGCCAGCTTGCGCTCCAGCTCGGCGATCTCCGCCTGCTGAGGGTCTTCCTCACCCAGCTCCCGCTGGATGGCCTTCAACTGCTCGCGCAGGAAGTACTCCCTCTGCATGCGCTCCATCTCGCTCTGGGCCTGGCTCTGGATCTTGCGGCCCAGCTCCAGCACCTCCACCTCCCGCGTCAGGATGGTGGTGAGCTTAAGGAGCTTTTCGCGCACGGAGTCAAGCTCCAGCAGTTCCTGCGCGTCCTTCAGTTCCATGCGGATGCTGGAGGCAATCAGGTACACCAGCGCCCGCGGGTCCTGGAGGTTCATGGCCGTCATGAGAAGCTCATCCGGCAGTTGAGGGGAGAGGGAGACCATCTGCCGGAACAGCTCCAGGGCGTTGCGGGAGAGCGCCTCCACCTCCACCGTCTCCTCGACGATGTCCGGGGCAACCTCCACGCGGGCCATCAAATACGGTTCTTCTTGGATAAACTCCTTGATCTTGATGCGCTCGATGCACTGGACAATCATGCGCACGGTGCCGTCGGGCGCTTTCATCATGCGGTGCACGATAGCGGCTGAGCCGACGTGATAGACCTGGTCCGGGCCGGGCTGTTCGATCTCCGGATTCTTGGAGGCCACCAGGCCAATCATCTGCTTTTTGACCACCACATCGTCCACCAGCCGGATGGAGCGGGGCTGACCGACAGTCAGCGGAAGCCACATGAGCGGGTAGGCGACCACGCCGCGCAAAGGCAGGATAGCAAGCACCTCGGGGATGCCGGCGCCGGCCCCCTCGCCTCCCGGTCCCTGGGTCGGCATCGGCCCGCCGAAGGGACCGCCGGCAGGCCCGTCTGACGTATTCATCTCTTCAAGTAAGGTTGACCATTCTGTGAATGGCATGGATTTGTTCCTCCTTGGCAATTTCTGGCGCGCAGGGAATGATGAATTGCCTCGGCAGATCATCTTCCGGATAGGGCGCGCATGGCTAACAGTTGCCGGCCTGATTGGCGTCCACCACGCGCACGCGCCGCTTCTTCGGTTTGGGCAGGACAACCACCAGAAAACCGTCCTGATAGGTGGCCTCGACGTCCTCCGCCTCAATGGACCAGGGCAGGTAGACCTCCGTCTGGAAGTCCCCGTACATGATCTCCATCTGTTGATAGGCGAGCTTGGAACCGCTGGCATGGTCGTCTCGCCGGCCGCTGATGGTCAGCGTGCGGCGGGAGAGCTGGATATGGAAATCCTCCTCCTTCATGCCGGCGATCTCCACCCGCACGACAATCGCATCGTCCGTCTCATACACATCGGTGGGCGGGCGCCAAACTTTTGCCTGATGGCTCACGGTCCAGGTAATCCTCCTTCCTACCAGCATGGCCCAATCTCCCTGCTCCTTCGAAATGGCCCTGCCCAAAATCCTGCAGGGCGAAACGTTTCAGCACCCAATGTCTTGTGACCGTAAAGGTGAACGCGCCAATATGATACTCCAATTATACACTATGTCGCATAAAAACATGGAATTGTGCTTACACACTTTTCGGCGGCGCCGGCCGGCGCGCCAGCCACTGCGCCACACAGCGTTCGATAGCCGGGTAGTCATGGGCCGGGAGCCAGTGGATGCGCGGGTCATCGGCACGGAACCAGATGGACTGCTGGTGCACCAGCCGGCGGGTCTCCCGCTTAATGCGGGCAACGGCCTCCTCCAAGGTAGCTTCGCCGCGCAGATAGGCGATGATCTGGCGGTACCCCAGGCTGGAAAAGGCCGGCAAGTCGGGGGGATAGCCGGCCTCCAGCAGGCGGCGCACTTCATCCACCAGGCCGGCGGCGATCATCTGCTCCACACGCTCGTCAATGCGGGCGTACAGTTCCGCCCGCTCCATCTGCAGGCCGATGATCAAGGTGTCATAGGAAGGCGGGTTCTTGCGCTGTAGTTCCGAGATGGGTTGGCCCGTGGTCAGGCAGACCTCCAGGGCGCGGATGACTCGGCGCACATTGCGCGGGTCAATGCGCGCCGCGGCGGTCGGGTCCAGCTCCGCCAGCCGGCGGTGAAGCGCCTCCGGCCCCTCATGGCGCGCCTGCTCCTCCAATTGGGCGCGGATCGTGGGCTGGGGCGGCACGCGCGGGATGCTCCACCCCTCCAGCACCGCCCAGACGTACTGCCCCGTGCCGCCGACCAGCATGGGCAGATAGCCCTGCTGATGGGCGTCGGCAATGGCCTGATAGGCCAGCTCCTGGAATTGGGCCAGGCCGAAAGGCTCATCCGGGTCCAAGATGTCGATGAGGTAGTGAGGCACGCGGGCACGTTCCGCCGGCGAAGGCTTGGCAGTGCCGATATCCATATGCCGGTAAATCAGCCGCGAGTCGGCGGAGATGATGGCGCCGTGAAAGCGCTCCGCCAGGCGCAGGGCCAGGGCGCTCTT
>JAPWUQ010000220.1 GCA_028275445.1 Anaerolineae bacterium
GCGCCGGCGGCGTCCTTGGGGATGAACTTCACCATAAAGAAGCCGGCCAGCACCGCCGCCAGGTTGGATGTGGCATTGACGGACAGGTTAATGCCGCCCGTGTAGATGGAAATCATCATCGCCAGCGTCAGCACCCCCAGCTCGGGCATTTGAAACCCCATGGAGGTGATACTGCGCACCGTGAGGAACTTCTCCACGATGATGGAGAAGAACACGAACAGGATGACAGCGAGCACCAGCAGTTGAATGGTCTCACTGCTGACGCGGACTCTTCGGAAGGCGCCGGCCAGCGGCTTGCGGCGAACAGGTGCAGTGGATTTCTCGTTGGTTCCTTGCGTCATCCCTCTATTCTCCGTACCAAGATTATGCCGCTTCGGTGGTGCGGCGGAACCGGCGGGCGCGCTGGGCGCGGATGGCTGGGATGGAGGTGAACACCACCAGGATGATGCCCACCACCAGCTTCTGCCACTGCACCGGGATGCCCGTCAGGATCAGCGCACGGTTGATGATCTGGATCAACAGCACACCCAGCGTGGTGCCGATGACCGTGCCGCGTCCCCCGGTGATGGAGGCGCCGCCCAGGATGATGGCGGCCAGCACATCCAGCGGCTGGGTGATGAAGAGCACCGGGTTGAAGTAGCGGCTCAGGAAGCCCTGGGTCACGCCGGCGATGGCCGACAGCACTCCCATCAGGGCAAACGCCACCATCCAGATAAAGTTGACGTTGAAGCCACTGCGGATGGCGACCTCTTTGTTCCCTCCGATGGCGAAAAGGCCGCGGCCGATAATGGTGTATTTCAGCATCCACCAGACGAACAGCCCGATGACCACAGCGTAAATGATGGAGACATGCAGGCCGGTCTGGCCGACGTAGGGGTCTTGGGCTGTGATCAGGAAGCGGGCGTAATAGCCCACAGTGCCCTTGGGCAGATCGAAGTTAGCGGTCGCGCCGATGAAGAAGAGGTTGAAGCCGTACCACATGGTGTAGAGGGCGAGGGAGACGTTGAAGACCGGCAGGTTGAAGCGGGTCACCAGGAAGCCCATCAGCAGGCCGGCCAGCAGGCCCATGGCGCCGGCGATCAGGAAATACAGCAGGGTGCCGCCCTCGTAGCCCAGCTTCAGCAGGAACATGTGGGTGGTGTACGAGGTCATGGCGGCGATGGCGACGAACGAGATGTCAACGCCGCCGGCGATCATCAGCGGCAGTACGCCGAAGGACATGATGAAATACACGATGGAGGCGCGCAGGGTGTCAAACAGGGTGGAAATGGAGAAGAAGGCGGGGTTGATGATGCCCACCACCAGGGACAGCGCCACCAGGATCAGGAAAACGATAAACTCTTGGGTGCGGATAATCTTTTTCAGCATCTGACGCCCCTTGCTAACTGGAATGTGCGGTTGCGGCCGCGACCAGCTCCGCGTTCAGCACCTGTTCGGTGATCTCCTCGCGGCGGAACTCGCGGGCGATGCGGCCGGCGCGCATCAGCAAGATGCGGTGACAGGTCTGCATCAGTTCCGGGATGTCGTCGGAGATGAGCAGGATACCCATGCCCTGACGGGCTAACTGGCGGATCAATTCGTGGATTTCGGCCTTGGAGCCCACGTCCACGCCCACGGTCGGGCCGTTCAGAATGAGCACCTTGGGACTGCGGGCGATCCACTTTGCCAGCACCACGCGCTGTTGGTTGCCGCCAGAGAGGGTTTTGGTGGGCAGTTCCCCCGAAGGGGTTTTGATTTCCAGCTCGCGGATCCAGCGCTCGGCTTCGGCGGACTTTGTCCGCAGGTCCAGCAGGCCCAGCCGGCGCAGGAACCGCTCGATGAGCGTCACGGTGACGTTATCGGAAATGGGCTGGTCCAGGAACAGCCCTTCGCGAATGCGGTCTTCGGGGACGTAGCCGATGCCGTGCGATACCGCATCGGTGATACTGCGGATAGAGATTTCCTTCCCCTCGATGAAGATGCGGCCGGCATCGGCCGGCATCACCCCAAACAGCGACAGGGCCAGCTCGGTGCGGCCGGAGCCGAGCAGGCCGGTGATGCCCAGCACTTCATGGGCCTTCAGCTCGAATGACACGTCGTAGAAACCGCCCTCCAGGGTCAGCCCTTCCACGCGGAGCAGGGGAGGCGCTGTCTCGTCAATTTTCTCGAACGTGACGGCGCTGGTGTCGATCCGACGGCCGGTCATATAGTAGGCCATGGTGGGGATGTCGAGGCCGGCGGCTTCCTGGTCCAGCACCTTCTTGCCGTTGCGGAAGATGACGGTGCGGTCCGCGATCTCCATCACCTCGTTGAGCTTGTGGCTGACGAAGAGGATGGCCAGCCCTCTTTGCTTCAGCTCCCGGATGACGTTGAACAGCGACTGGATCTCCCGCTGGGTGAGGGCGGTGGTCGGCTCGTCCATGATAATGATACGGGCGTTGGCCAAAAGGGCCTTGATAATGGCGATGAGCTGGCGGTCGGCCGCCGGCAGGGTCTCCACCACGGCGTCCAGCGGCAGGGAGGCGTTAATCTTGGCCAGCCCCTCCCTGGCGATTTGCTCGACCTCTTTCCAATCCACTATCTGCTTGCCGCTGGCGAGAAGCTCGTTGATGGCGATGTTTTCGGCGACGGTAAGGTTGGGGAAGAGGGAAAAGTCTTGATAGATGACCTGGATGCCCTCGTGTATGGCCTCGATGGGGGTCAGGCGCTTGTAATGATGCCCGTTGATGTAGATATCGCCCTCATCGGGGGTGTAGACGCCGGAGATGATCTTGATCATGGTGGATTTGCCGGAGCCGTTCTCGCCGACCAGACAGCAGATCTCGCCGGCGCGAATTGTCAGGCTCACGTCGTCCAGCGCCACCACGCCGCCAAACCGCTTGCTGATATGTTCAGCTCGCAATAGCTCTTCCGTCATGAGATAACACCCTTTCCAGGAAGATGAAAGGTGAAAACGCTCTGCACCGCTCGAGATGCCCCCATATATGGCGGCCGGCCGGCCGCCATATATGGGGGTTTGACAGCGTTACGCTCGGAGGGTGCCGGCTGGTTTAGAACGGGTACTTATCCATGTTGCTGGCGTCAATCTTGATCCAGGCGGAGCCGTAGATGACCGGCACGCCGTTGACGCCCTTGCGCAGGATGATCTTCTCATAGCCGGGCACGCCCAGGTTCATGCCGTCGGTGATCTGCTCGCCCTTGATGAGCTTGTAAGCGACCACCATACAGGCATAGCCGGCGGTGGCCGGGTCCCAGGCCATGGCCAGGTCCACCGCGCCCGTCTTCAGCAGTTCGCCGGCATAGGAGGTGATGCTGGTGCCCACGACGGCGATCTTGTCCTGCAGGCCGGCTTCCTCGATCGCGCGGCCGGCGCCCACCACGTCGCCAGCGGCCGAGCCCAGCACGCCCTTGATGTCCGGATGGGTGCGCAGGACGTCCTTCATGGTGTTGTAGGCGACTTCCTGGTCCTCTTTGGACTCGTACTTGGCGATGAACTGCATCTTGGGATAGTTCTTCTCGGCGTAGGCCTTGGCGCAGTCCTGCCACTCGTTGTGGGAAGCGTTGGTCAGGGAGCCGACGAACTGGATGTACTTGCCTTCCCCGCCGGTGCGCTTGGCGAGCTCTTTCATCATTTCCTCGCCGTAGGCGCAGTTGTCGAAGGCCTCCACGTCGTAGTGCAGGGTGCCCTCGTGAGCGGTGGCGGCCTCATGGCCGATGACGATGATGCCGGCGTCCATGGCTTTCTTCTGGGCCGGCTCGTTCTCCGGCACGCCGTACGGCACGTTGCAGATGGCGTCCACGCCTTGGGCGATCAGGTTTTCAATGATGGCGACCTGCTGGGCGGAATCCACCTGTGAGGGGCCTTCCATGAAGGCCTTCACCCCGTAATCCTTGCCGAACTGGAGCACGCCCTCTTCCAGGCGCTTGAACCAGTTGAAGGCGATGGACTTGACGACAGCCGCGAAGACCAACTGCTTCTCCGGCGCCTTCGTTGGGGCCTGTGTGGGCGCGGGCGCCTGGGTCGCGGGCGCGGGTGTGGCGGCCGGCGCGCAGGATGCCAGCATGGCCGCAATCACCAGGACCGACAGCACCATGAAAATGCTCTTTTTCATAGCCTCCTCCTGTCACACAATGTGGGTTTGCTCAAAGATGGACCGTACACCGCACG
>JAPWUQ010000249.1 GCA_028275445.1 Anaerolineae bacterium
AGAGGCTGACGAGCTGATGGACGCCTGCCGGCAGGAGGGCCTGGCGCTGGTGTTCCTGGCGGCTCCCACCACCGGCCCGGAGCGCCTGCGGGAAATCGCCGGCCGGAGCACCGGCTTCCTCTATGTCATCTCGCGGCTGGGCACCACGGGCGCCGAGCGGCGGTTCGACATGGAGGAACTGCGCCGGCGCCTGACAGAGGTGCGGCGCACCTCCCCCATCCCGGTGGCAGTTGGGTTCGGCGTCTCGACGCCGGAGCAGGCGCGCGCCCTGGTGGGGCTGGCCGACGGCATCATCGTTGGCAGTGCGGTAGTGGAGCGGGCAGTGGATGGAGCGGCGACCCTGCGGGAGTATGTGGCCGGCCTGCGCGCTGCTCTGCGGCAATAATGGGGCCTCCCGCGGGTTATGCCCGCGGGAGGCCTGGGTGCGGTGTCAGCTTTCGGCGGTTGCGGCTACACCGCCGGCGGCCGGCTTTTCCAACCAGCGCGCCGGCAGTACCAGCCCCAGCACCGCCTTCAATCCCAGGGTGCTGATGATGTTCACCAGGAAGGCCAGGAAGCCCAACGCCATGAGGATGGAACCGATGATGGCGATGGTCATGTAGGGCTGATAGGGATTGGGCACCGGGTACAGGGTGCGGCGCAGCATCCCCAGCGCGCCGGCGCGCCCCATAAAGTAGGTCATGGTCACACTGCCGATCATCCAGGCCCAGAAGTGGAAATTTACCAACCGCTGACTGCGGATCTCGAGCTTGGTCAGCATGGGCAGTAGGGCATAGATGACGGCGAAGATGAGCGTCCCCAGACCGGTCAGCAGGAAGGTATGGGCGTGCAGGGAGACCACCCACTGGGTGTTGTGGAAGATCAGGTTCAGCCCGACGTTGGCCTGGATGAGGCCGGCGGCGCCGCCCATGACGAAGCCGAAGATGGAGCCGAGCACAAACTTCAGCGCCGGCGAGAACTTCACCGGCCGCGCCAGCCAAATGGTCATGAGAGAGGCGAAGATGGTCAGCCCCATGGTGAAGAACTCGCCCCAGGTGACGAACTGGCCGGAGAGCAGGCGCAGGGCAAAGGGCTGGGGCCGGTCGCCCAGCAGGTGATGGCTCCAGACGAACATGGAGACCAGCAGATCCGCCAGGATGACGGTCCGCACCACCTTCTCGCCGTACAGCTTACGGCCGACCAGCAGGGGTACCAGCAGGTACCAGACGCCGGCGGTGTACATCAGCACGTTGCCGTCGGCCACCATGTCGAGGCCCCACCAGAACCAGTTTTTGTAGATGAGCGGGTCCACTGCCATGGGGTCCAGGCGGATGCCGGCCAGCAGGGCCGGCAGGCCGTAGGCCAGGATGAGCACCGCCGCGGTCAGCAGGACAATGGCGTTGATGACGGTGTCTATGGAACCGCGCCCGACCGCCACCAGGAACACCGGCAGTTCGTTGTAGATCGGCTCGAACTCATCCTCTTTCTTCTTCAGGCCCAGCCAGCGCAGAAGCCGAGAGATGCCGAAGGCAGAGGATAGGAACTGCCCGAAGCTGTACGAGCGCGGGTTGCTCTTGCTCAGCACAGTACTGAACAGATTGAAGGCGAAGAGCAGGACGTTGGCTTCGATGAGCAGGAGGCCGAGGGAATAGATGATACTGCCGGCCAGCGGCACGCGGTCATACGCCACCGGCAGGGGCCAGTAGAGGGTATAGAGCGCGTTGAACAGGGCGAAGAAGCCGGCGGACCAGCAGGTCAGCACGCCAATAATTTGCAGGAAGAAATTGACCGGCACAAGGCGCTTATGCCGGATCTCCTTGCCCAGCAGGAACGGCACCAGGAAATAAAAGGCGCCCATCACGCACATATAGGCGAAGCCGTAGATGCCCACAATGGGATGCGCGGTCAACATGCTGTAGTACAGCTCCGCCGAGGTCGGTTCATGCTCCACCGGGCGGATGGCGTTCAGCGCGGCTTCCATGCCGTGCAGTGACCCTGGTGCGGCAAGCTGGAAGCGCATCAGGATGCCCTCAAATCCGCTCAGCGCGAGGAAAAGCAGTCCGACGACGGCGAAGCGCAGGGTCCATTTCTCGATCCAGCCGATGCGTGCCATGTCTGTTCCTCCTCTCACGGGACCACGCGGATAGCGTCGGGGATAAACATATCGGGATGTTTGGGCCCGGAATATTCGGTGGAGCGCACATCGTAGGTGCCCGGCTCGTCGAACTTCCAGACGATACGGTTTTGGTACTTGGGCAGGACCTGCATCTGGAAGACCATGGTGCCGTCCTTGCGGAAGACGCCGAAGCCGTACGTCACGTCGCGAGAAGTAGCGACGAACTCGACGAACTCGCCGGCCCTCACCTCGATGCCGCCGGCCGGCAGGTTCATCTGGTAATTGGCGATGTCAATCTGCACGACGCGCGCCGGCGCCGGCCGCGACCACACCAGCCACGACTGCCAGGGCACCAGCGGAGATAACGTCACCGCATTGAAAATGAGGAAGACTCCGACCAGCACTCCCAGCCAGATGCGTTCTTCCCGATCCATGGCGTCACCCTCCCTTGGCGCGGACTTTGCTCGCGAAGAAGAGCATAAAGGCGACGACGCACACCAGGAACGCGGTGTACCCCCACCAGACGACATCGGACGGATGCATCGGTTCCCACTCCTTTCTGTTGAGACGGATTTTCGGAAAGACGAAGATTGTGCTTCGGAGAAGACAGATCAGCGGCGAGGCGCGTCACAGGGAGCCCACCCCAGCCGGCCAGGGCCATTCACCTCCTTCCCCTCCACGGCCGCACAAGGTCTCCTGGGAAATAGTATAGCAGACCGGAAGACCTTTCGCGCGCCGGGTATGCCCAAAAGGATCAAGAATGTACGTAGGTTTGTTCCAGACGATCCAACAGCGCGTGGAAGGCCTCGTGCCGGCCCGGGCCGATGCGCTCCTGCTCCACCCGCTCAAACCCCTCCAGCAACTGCCGTTCCTGCTCCTCCGACAGGTGCATGTCGGCCATGCGGTAGAGGATGTTGTCCTCTTTGTAGATGTGTTGTTGGAGCAGAGAGACGTAGCCCAGCGCGTTGCGGACAATGGTGGGGATGACGGAGCGGTCGCCGGCCTTGTACGCCGCCACGGCCTCTTTCACCGCGCGCACATGGGCGCGGCCCTGCTCGTGCTCGACCAGCATGACGCCGATGGGACCGCCCTGGCGGGGGATGCCGGCCTTTTCCATCTCGGTGAACAGCAGGTCCTCCTCTTTGCCATGGTGACAGCGGTCGGCGAAGACCTGGATGAACTCGACGATTGCTTCCAGGTCGCCGGCGGGGACGTCCTGGCCGGCCTCCAGCCGGCGGCATACTTCCTCCACGATGCGCAGCATGCGCTCGATGGCGCGGTGCTCTTCCATCAGAAGCTCTGTCGGTCGCATATCTCCTGTCCTCCGTGCCTGGTATATATCCCGAATGGACAGCCAT
>JAPWUQ010000221.1 GCA_028275445.1 Anaerolineae bacterium
GGATGGCGTTGGCGAAAATGTCCCCGATGATGCGGAGGAGAGCGATGAGGTCCTCGGACGGCCGCTCCGCCTCCGGGCGCAGGTATTCCAGGACGATGACCCCCATGGCGCGCTGGCCGGCGCTCATGGGGACGGACAGGAAGGCCCGAAGCTGTTGCTGTTCGAAGAATGTGTGCTCTGCTTCCGCCTCGGGCGGCAGGTCCTCGGCGCTTTCCAGCAGGACGGAATGGAGCCGCAGGATCTGGCCGGTCCACCATGGGAAGCGGCTTACGGGCAGGCGCCGGCGAAACTCCATACGCGAGGAGGCATGGGATGAGCACCATTCGTGCGATGCCGCCAGGAAGCTGTCGTTCTCGACCAAATGCATCAGCGTACAGCGGTCGGCGCCGGTCAGCTCCCCCACCCAACGTAAGGCCTCGGCCAGGCCCAGGTCGAGGTCGGACGCCGGCAGGCTGAGGAAGGTGGTGGAGATGGTCATCACCAGTTGTTCGAATTCCAGCCGCCGGCGCAGGGCCAGCTCAGCCTGTTTGCGGTCGGTGATTTCGTGGAGCATGGCGAGCCGGCCGGTGATCTGCCGGCGGTCGTTGTAGATGGGGGACACGCGCAGTTCGAAATAGCGCGGAGGGTGGCTGTTGCCCAGTGCGACCTCCCGCACTTCTCCGGGGGCCAACCGTCCGGGGTGGAAGCGCTCAAGGCGCCCCTGGAAGACCTCATCGGCGGATCTGCCGATGACCCGGGACAGCGGACTGCCCAGCACGCGCTCGGCCAGCGGGTTCATGTCCACGACCCGGTCATAGGCGTCCAGCACGATGATGCCGTCCTGCAGTTGCTCGACAATGGTGCTGTATGCCGTCGGCATGACATCCAGGAAGCGGTAGCGGTACAGCCCCCAACTGACGAGCACTCCACCGATGGCGAAGCTCAGCGGGGTCGGGTCTACCAGCACCGGCAAGATGCGCATCACGTACAGCAGGTTACTGCTCAGGGTGATGCCCAGGCCGGCCAGCAGGATCAGGACTTGCTGGCGGAGGGGGGAGGGGGCGCGGCGGTAGCGCTGGATAAGGAGCATGGCGCTGAAGAAAAGGAGGGAATAGGCGTAGACGACATGCGCCCAGAATCCCAGCCCATAGCGCAGGGCCAGGAGGGTGATGCCGCCGGCCTGCACCAGCCCGATCTCCGTCCAAATCCAGCCGTGGTAGTGGTTGGTCCACACCAGGATGTTGATGAGGAGCGGCTCGATGGCGAGCGCCAGGATGCCTCGGCGGGAGAGGAACTTGCCCAGCCCCAGGTACTGGAGCGTGAAGGCGAACCAGGCGGCCGGCGCCACGGTGATGCCGATGTACTGCAGTTGGGCCCAGCGGACCTTTTCCGGCAGGGATTCGGCGGCGACTTCCAGCGCGGAGAAGAAGGTCCATTCCGCGACGACGGCGATGAAGATCGTAAAGCTGATGGCGCCGGCCATACTGCGGCGCCGCCAGGCGGTCAGCGCCAGGGCCAGCAGGCCGGCGGATAGGAGTATGGCCGGCAGGGTATACGACAGCGTCGCGGGATTCAAGGTTCCTTCCCCACCAGTGAAAATAGCCAGACCATCCCGTGCCTGAGCGAAAGGCCTTGCGGGCTTCTTTACCCCAATTATACCACATGCATGCAGGATATATCAACGGCGCTGGAAAGAGGGTGTGGACGGGGTCGAGGTTGGCATGCACCGGATGCCGATCTGCCGGCGCAAGTGGCGCGTCGGTTTGACGCCTTCCCCTCTTCATGATACACTTTTCTTCTGCGCATGCACCTGTGCGATCCCATCCCCTGCAGGAGGTCCCGATATGGTCTCTGCCCTTGAGGGGCTGAACGATGCCCAGCGCCAGGCCGTCACCGCGGTGCATGGCCCTGTGCTGGTGCTGGCCGGCCCCGGCTCTGGCAAGACGCGCGTGCTCACCCATCGTGTGGCGTATTTGGTGCGGGAGGCCGGCATCCCCGCTCATCATATCATGGCGGTGACCTTCACCAACAAGGCGGCGCGCGAGATGAAGGGCCGGCTGGAATCGCTCTTGGGGGCGGAAACCCATTATCTGACGGTGGGCACTTTCCATGCCACCTGCGCGCGCATCTTGCGGCGCGAAGCGGCACATCTGCCGGTCTCCGCCAGCTTCCAGATCTTCGACGAGAGCGACCAGGCCGAGACGATCACCCGGGCGCTGAAAGAGCTGAACCTGGACCCCAAGCGCTTCAATCCCCGCGCCGTCCTGTCCACCATCTCGCATGCCAAGGCGGAGATGGTCGTGCCGGAGCAGTTCCCCACGCCGGACTACTGGCACGAGATTGTGCGCCGTGTCTATGAGCGCTATCAGGCCATCCTGCGGCAGAGCGATGCGCTGGATTTCGATGATTTGCTGTTGGAGACCGTGCGGCTGTTTCAGCGGGAGCCGGCGGTCTGCCGCAGGTATCAGACACGCTTCCCCTTTATCCTGGTGGACGAGTTCCAGGATACCAACCAGGTGCAGTACGAGCTGTTGAAACTGCTGGCCGGCGATCAGCGCAACATCTTCGTCGTTGGCGATGAGGACCAGTCCATTTACCGCTTCCGGGGGGCGGATTGGCGCAATGTCACCCGCTTCCGCGAGGACTTTCCTGACGCAAAGGTCATCCTGCTGGAGCAGAACTACCGCTCCACTCAGGTTATCCTGGACGTCGCCAATGCCGTGATCTCGCGCAACGCCCACCGCACTCCCAAACGCCTGTACACCATCCGCCGCGGCGGCGCTCCTGTGGTCGTCTACGAGGCGTACAACGAGCAGGAGGAGGGGAGCTTCATCGTCCAGGAGATACAGCGGCTGGTCTCGCAGGGGGTGTGCCGGCCGGGCGATTGTGCCGTCATGTACCGCACCAACGCGCAGTCGCGACCCATCGAGGATGCCTTTGTGCGCTTTGGCATGCCGTACCGCCTGGTGGGTGCCACGCGCTTCTACGCCCGCAAGGAGATCAAGGACGTGCTGGCCTACCTGCGGCTGATCCATAATCCCAGCGACGATGTCAGCTTCTACCGCATTATCAATCTGCCGCCGCGGGGCATCGGCGCCAAGACGCTGGAGACGCTGGGACAGTGGGCGCAGATGCAAGGGCTGGCTATGCTGCCGGCCATCCGGCTCCTGCTCCATCCAGAAGGGGAACGGAAAACGGTGGAGCCGCCGGCGCTGGGCCGGCGCGCCGAGGCCGCCTTGAAGGGATTCCTGGAACTGTGGGAGGGCTGGACAGAGGCCCGCCAGTACACGTCGGTGTTGGGCCTGCTCGACCGCGTGCTGGAGGAGTCGGGCTATGCGGCCTACATCCGCGACGGCACGGAAGAAGGGGAGGACCGCTGGGCGAACATTATGGAACTGCGCACCGTCGCTCAGCAGTACCAGGGTATGGAGCCGGCGGAGAGCCTGACCCGCTTCCTGGAAGAAGTTTCCCTGGTCTCGGACATTGACAACCTGAACGAAAGCCAGGATGCGCCCACGTTGCTGACGGTGCATATGGCCAAGGGGCTGGAGTTCCCGGTGGTCTTCATCGCCGGCCTGGAGGAGCGCATCTTCCCCCACAGCCGCTGTTTCGATGATCCCGAGGAGATGGCCGAGGAGCGCCGGCTCTTTTATGTCGGGGTCACCCGCGCCAAGGACCGGCTGTATTTACTGCATGCTTTCCGGCGCACGCTTTTCGGCGTGGATCAGGTCAACGAGCCTTCGCGGTTCCTCCAGGAGATACCGCCTCAGCTTATCGCCGGCGCGCCGGCCGGCGCCCCTGTGCGGGTTGCGGTGCGGACACAGCCCGAGCCGGCGATGTGGGAGCGCCCAGGGAACGGCGGGGGATGGGGCTCCAAGGGGCCGGCCGCGCCGCCGCGCCAGCAGTTTGCCCCGGGCGACAAGGTCGAGCATCCCGTGTTCGGCGTGGGGACGGTGATCAGCAGTCAGATTGTCGGCGGGGACGAGGAGATTGTGGTGGCCTTTGCCGGCAAGGGGGTGAAGAGGCTGGCGGTCAGCCTGGCGAAGGTGCGCAAGGTGTGAAAAAGCCTCCCGCAGGTCGCGTCCTGCGGGAGGC
>JAPWUQ010000222.1 GCA_028275445.1 Anaerolineae bacterium
TGGGTGAACGACTGCCGGCTGGGGGAGGAAGCGGTTGGGCCGGCGTGGCAGACCCTTGCCCTGTCGGTGCCGGCATCCTGTGTCCGGCCGGGGGTCAATGATATCTGGCTCCAGGCCGAGGTGCCTGTCCCAGTGGACGCGGGCCTGGCGCCGGCGGAAGAGCGCGCCATCGGCCGCACCGCGGTCCTCTCGCCGGCCCATATCACGGTGCGCAGTGCCGGCAAAGAGGTGGGGGATTTCGGCCATATTTATGTGAACGGCAGAGACGTTTCCCCCAATCAGCGGGGCTACAACCTGGCCGTGCTGGACACGGCCAGCGGCGCGCTCCGGAGTGCGGCCAATTTTGATACCCATCTGGACCCTGCCGCATCCGAGCGAATGGTGCGCTTTCTCGAGGAAGTGCCGGCGGGAGCTGTCGTGGCGGTGGCGGCGATGGATGAGGCATCCATGAACCTGAGCGAGCCGGCCGCGCAGGCGCTGTCTTCCCTCGGCCTGGCCGGCAGTGTGCGCGGGCGTTTTCGCTGGAGCCATGCGGCGGTGGGGGTCAAGGGCGCGCCGCCTGGCTCGGCGGTGGAGGCGCTGTCGGAGACCTGGCCGGCGACCATCACCATCGGGGGAGGCTTTACCCGCCCCCAGGCGTATCTCGAACTGCGCGCCCTTGCGTGGCAGGCCCGGCCGTAACCGTGCCGCGCCCGCTCCGAGGCAGTTGGGGGAAACCGCCGGTTGGTGTATAATGCATTGTAGGGGATCATACAGAAGACAGGGCCGGCACGCCATACACTGGCAGTATCTTACTGCTCGATCATGCCGGCGCCGCCGGCATGGTCAGGAGGATGTGCTGGATGCCTGCCGCGACCCTGTTGGTGTACATCGCTGGCCACTGTCCGGCCTCGCGCTATTCCCGGGAGCTGGCGATGGAGATGGCGGATGCGTTCCCGGAGCTGGATGTAACGGTGATTGATGTGGATGCGCCGGCGGCACCGCCGCCAAAGGGAGCAGAGGTCCTGTTCACCCCGGGGTATTTCCTCAACGGCCGGCTGGTGGCGTACGGGAATCCCCGCCGGGAGGAGCTGGAGCGGGTGGTGCGGCAGGCGCTGGCCGGCGAAGGATAAAGGAGCAGAGATATGCCGCGCCTGAAGTCGGCTGAGAAAATGCGCTACCTTCAGCAGATAGAGCTGTTCCGCGACCTGACTGGGCGTGAGCTGGAAGAGCTGGACCGTATCACCACAATGAGCGCGGTGCAGAAGGGCAAGATTTTTTACCGCCCGGACGAAATGGGGGAGGTGCTGTTCCTCCTGAAAAAGGGTCGCGTGCAGTTATACCGCATCTCGCCAGATGGGAAGAAGCTGATCCTGGATGTCCTGGAGCCAGGGACGATTTTCGGGGAGATGTCACTGGTCGGCCAGCGCATGTACAACACTTTTGCGGAAGCGCTGGATGACTGTCTGATTTGCGTGATGAGCCGGGCGGATGTGGAGCGGCTCATCATGGAAAAGCCCAAGGTGGCCCTGCGCCTGCTGGAAGTCACCGGCCGGCGCCTGCAGGAAGTGGAAGCGCGCCTGGAGGACATGGCCTTCAAGAGCGTGCCAGCGCGTCTGGCTTCCCTGCTGGTGCGCCTGGCGCAGGAGGAGGGCAAGGTCATCCAGGGATACACCCACCAGGACCTGGCCGAGACGGTGGGGACATATCGCGAGACCGCCACACAGGTGCTGAACAGCTTCAAGGAAAAAGGGCTGATTGACCTGGGGCGCAAGCGCATCACCATTCTGGACCTGGAAGGACTGCGGTCGATCGCCAGCGCAGAAGCATGACCAACAAGGAGGGAAGGATGGCAAAACCGCCGGCCGAACGTCTGCCGCCGGGGCAGTACCTGGAAGATGAGATGCCGGTACTGCACTACGGCCCAGTGCCCCGATTTGACCCCAAAAGCTGGGATTTCCGCGTCTTCGGGTTGGTCGCCAATCCTCTGCAGTTGCGGTACGACGATATTCTCGCCATGCCGGCGAAGCGCATCGTCGCCGACGTGCACTGCGTCACCCATTGGAGCGTGCTCGACACCGTGTGGGAGGGGGTGCCGGCGCGCGATATCCTGGCCCTGGCCCAGCCTCTGCCCGAGGCGCGGTTCGTCCTGGTACATGCGGAGCACGGCTATACCACCAACCTCCCGCTGGAGCGCCTGATGGACGACGATGTCCTGCTGGCGTATCGCTATCGGGACGCGCCGCTGGCGCCGGAACACGGTTATCCGCTCCGCCTGGTGGTGCCCAAGCTGTATTTCTGGAAGAGCGCCAAGTGGGTGCGCGGGTTCGAGCTGATGGCACGGGACCGCAAAGGCTTCTGGGAATCCAGAGGATATCATAATGACGGGGACCCGTGGAAAGAAGAGCGATACGGTTGAGCTGAGCCGGGATGGGTTTACGATTCAGGTGCTGCGGGAGCGCCGGCGCAAGCGGACCGTGACCTTCGACCTGGACGCGGAGCGCATGCTCCTGATCCTGCATGTGCCGGCAAGTATGCCGGATGCCGCGCTGGAGGATGTGATCCAGCAGGCGGTGGAGCAGGCCCAGGAGTACATTCGCCGGCGTATGCGCCGGCGCACACCCCAGAGCGACGCCGGCCTGTTGCTGCGTGCCCAACAGCTCAACGAGCGGTATTTCGACGGCAAATTGAGCTTCCAGTCGGTGTATTACGCCTCCAATCAGCACAAGCGCTTTGGTAGCTGTTCGCCCACCGCCGGCGAGATACGCATCTCCGAGCGTCTGCGAAGAGCGCCGTACTGGGTGCTGGATTATGTCCTGCTCCATGAGCTGACCCATTTGGTAGAACCCTCCCATAATGCCCGCTTCCGCGAGCTGATGAAGCGCTATCCCCTGGCGGAGCGTGCGCGCGGGTTCCTGTTGGGTGTGACCTGGGCGGCCGGCGTGGATATGGCAGACATAGACATAGAGGCGGACGCAGAAGACGCGGAAGGCGCGGGAAGCAAGTGACAGTCACCTCGCAGGTGACTGTCACTTGCTTCTTATCCCCGTTTTCCCCATGAAGCGCCGTCTCCTACTCGCGGCGCATGGGAGAGCTGGCGGGCCCTCCTTTCTCATGGCATCGCTCGAAACTTTCGCAATTCTGTCCCCCTATAGTATAATGAACTCCGCTGAAAGTGTGGCTACAGTGATATGTGCCTGGGAGGCCCATTATGTTCAAGATGTATGGTGAGCTGGCGATTTACAGTGGGACGGCCAATCCCGAGCTGGCCGAGGAGATTGCCCAATACCTAGGGGTGCCGTTGGGAGGGCGGGATATCATCCAGTTCCCCAACGAGAACCTGTTCGTGCGGCTCCATTCCAGCGTGCGGGCGAAGGACGTGTTCGTCATCCAGCCCACCGGCAACAGCCCGGTGAACCAGAACATCATGGAACTGCTGATCATGATTGACACCCTGCGGCGGGATTCCGCCGGCCGCATTACCGCCGTCGTGCCCTATTTCGCCTACGGCCGCACCGACAAGAAGGACCAGCCGCGCGTGCCCATCACCGCCCGCCTGATGGCCAATCTCATCACCGTCGCCGGCGCCGACCGTTTCCTGACCGTGGACCTGCACGCCGGGCAGATCACCGGCTTCTTCGACATCCCCGGCGATGAGATTACCGCCTTTCACCTGCTGAGCGATTACTTCATCGAGAAGAACCTGGAGGATGTCGTCATCGTGGCGCCGGACATCGGGGCCAGCCGGCGCGCCCGCAATTTCGCCGAAAAGCTGAATGCCCCGCTGGCGATTGTGGAGAAGCGGCGCTCGCTGGACGGCAAGAAGACCGCCATGCTGAACCTGATCGGCGAGGTGGCCGGCCGGAACGCCATCATCTTCGACGATGAAATTGACACTGCCGGCACGCTGACCCAGGCGGCCCATTTCCTGGTGGAGAAGGGCGCGCGCGATATCTACGCCTGCGCCACGCACGCCATCCTGTCGCCGCCGGCGACCGAGCGCCTGCGGGA
>JAPWUQ010000045.1 GCA_028275445.1 Anaerolineae bacterium
TTCCTCCTCCTGGAGGACTCGGCGGAGCCGCAGGTGCGCTCGCTCATCATGGCCATGATCGAGCGCTGTCCCTCCGGCACCTATACCTATTCTATCGAGGAGGGCGAGCCCGACATTGAGCCGGATCTGCCGCAACAGATCGCGGTGACCACGGAGATCACCTCCGCCGGCCCCATCGAAGGCCCGCTGTGGGTCACCGGCTATCTGCCGGTGGAGCGCTCCGACGGCAAACCCTTCGAAACCCGCAACCGCGTCACCCTCTGCCACTGCGGGCGCTCGTCCATCAAACCCCTCTGCGACGGCGCCCATCGCCATCTGCCGCCCCCCAGATGATGCTGGATGGAAAGGAGGATGACCGATGGAGAAGCCCAGAGTGTTTGTGGCTCGCGTGATTCCAGAAGAAGGATTGACGCTCATCCGGGAATCGTGCGATGCGGACATCTGGCCGGCCCAAATGCCGCCCACCCGCGCGGAACTCCTCGAACGGGTGCGCGGCGTCGACGGCATCCTCTCCCTCCTTACCGATACCATTGACGCCGAGGTGATGGATGCCGCCGGCCCGCAACTGCGTGTCATCAGCAACCTCGCCGTCGGCGTGGACAACATTGACCTGGCCGAGGCAACCCGCCGCCGGATCCCCGTCGGGCATACGCCGGGTGTGCTGACCGAGACGACGGCGGACCTGGCCTTTGCCCTCATGCTGGCGGCGGCGCGCCGCATCGTCGAGGGGGTGCGCTATGTGCAGGCCGGCCTGTGGAAAACCTGGGAGCCGATGCTCCTGCTCGGACAGGATGTGGCCGGCGCCACCCTCGGCATCATCGGATTCGGGCGCATCGGCAAGGCAGTGGCCCGCCGCGCCGGCGGATTTCACATGCGCATCCTGTATTACGACCCGTACTGTCGGGAGGACCCCGCCGCGCAGGAGCTGGGCGCCCAGTGTGTGGACCTGGAAACGCTCCTGCGGGAGTCGGACTTCATCACCATCCACGTCCCGCTCACGCCGCAGACGCGCCATATGATTGATGACCGGGCCTTCGCCCTGATGAAGCCCACCGCCGTGCTGGTCAACACGGCGCGCGGCCCCATTGTGGACCCGGAGGCGCTGTATCGGGCGTTGAAGGAGCGCCGCATATTCGCCGCGGCCCTGGACGTCACCGAGCCGGAGCCTCTGCCGGCGGACAGCCCACTGCTCCAGCTTGACAATCTCATCGTCGTGCCGCATATTGGAAGCGCCAGCGTGGTCACGCGCGGCAAAATGGCCCGCATGGCGGCGGAAAACCTGCTGGCCGGCCTGCGCGGCGAGCGCCTCCCATACTGCGCCAACCCGGAGGTGTACACTGCCGGCGCGCCGGCGGCATAAATCTTTCCGGCTCAGAGGACCAGCCTGTGCCGATCATCACCCTGCTCACCGATTTCGGGGAACGCGATGGCTACGTGGGCGCGATGAAAGGGGTTATCCTGGGCATCGCCCCCCACGTCTCCCTGGTGGACATCTCCCATGACATCCCGCCCCAGGATATCCCCTCAGCCGCCTATGTCCTCTGGAGCACCTACCGTTTCTTCCCGCCGGACACCATTCACCTGGTCGTGGTGGACCCTGGGGTGGGGACGGAGCGCCGGCCTATCGCCGTACAGACCCGGCGCGGCCGCTTCGTCGCGCCGGATAACGGCGTGCTGGGATATGTGCTGGGGCAGGAGGAGGAATGGCAGGCGGTGCACCTGACGGAACGCCGCTTCTGGCGTCCGGAGATCAGCCAGACCTTTCACGGCAGGGACATTTTCGCCCCCACTGCCGCGCACCTGGCCGCCGGCGTTCCCCTGCACGAATTGGGGCCGGCCATCACCGACCCGGTGGCACCGCCATTCCCCCAGGTCCGCCGGCTGGACGAGGCCCGCTGTCAGGCATGCCTGATATATATTGACCGCTTCGGCAACTGCGTGACCAATCTGCCGGCCGGGTATCCTCTGGCGGGCCAGCCGGCGGCTTCGTGGGGGCCGGCGCTCTCCGCCCAACTGGGCGACCACCACATTCGCGGCTTGCACCCCACCTACGCCGCGGTCGCGCCTGGAACGCCCCTGCTCCTGGTGGGTTCCAGCGGGTTCGTGGAGATCGCCGTGCGGGAGGGGAACGCCGCGGCTCGCTTCGGCGCCCGTGCCGGCGACCCGGTGGAGTTTCGCATCACCCCATCATCAGAACATCGCTAAGGAAAGGCTGATATCCCATGGAACAGTTCGTCATCGAAGGTGGGTATCCTCTGAAGGGTACGGTCCGCATCAGCGGGAATAAGAACGCCGCCCTGCCGCTCCTGGCGGCCAGCCTGCTCACCGATGAGGAAGTCATCCTCGAGAATATGCCCAACATCCTGGATGTGCGGACGATGATACAGCTCATCTCCGACCTGGGAGCGGAAGTCCGCTGGATCGGTGACGGCATGGTCGCGGTGCGCGCCAGGGAGGTGCGCAAGGCGGAGCTCTCGCCGGAGCTTTGCCGGCAGATACGCGCCTCCATCCTGCTGGCCGGCCCCATGCTGGCCCGCTGTGGCCAGGTGGACCTGCCCCTGCCGGGCGGCGACGTCATCGGCCGGCGGCGCGTGGACACCCATTTCCTGGCCCTCAAAGCCCTGGGGGCAGAGGTGGAGGTGGACGGCGGATACTTCATGCGCGCCCACAAGCTCGCCGGCCAGGACATCCTCCTGGACGAGGCCAGCGTCACCGCCACGGAGAACGCCCTCATGGCGGCGGTGCTGGCGAAGGGCACTACCGTTATCCGCAACGCCGCCTGCGAGCCTCACGTCCAGGACCTGGCACACTTCCTCAACGCCATGGGAGCGCGGATCGAGGGCATCGGCTCCAACACCCTTATCGTGCATGGCGTGGAGCGCCTGCACGGCACGCGCTACCGCATCTCCCCGGATTACATCGAGACGGGGAGCTTTATCGGCTTGGCGGCGGTGACGCGCAGTGAGATCCTGATCCAGGACGCCGGCCCGGAGTTCATGCGCATGATCCTGCTCAAGTTCCGCCGGCTGGGGGTCGAGGTCGAGATCCGCGGCCAGGATATCTTCGTGCCGGCGGACCAGCCCCTCGAGGTCGTCTGCGACGTGGACGGCGCCGTGCCCAAAATTGACGATGCCCCATGGCCCAACTTCCCGGCGGACCTGATGAGCATCGCCGTCGTGGTGGCCACCCAGAGCAAGGGCACGGTCCTCATTCACGAGAAAATGTTCGAGAGCCGGCTCTTTTTCGTGGACAAACTCATCGCCATGGGGGCGCAGATCATCCTCTGCGACCCGCATCGGGCGGTGGTGGTGGGGCCGACGCGACTGCACGGCGAGCAGTTGGAAAGCCCGGACATTCGGGCCGGCATGGCCCTGCTCATCGCCAGCCTGTGCGCCCGCGGGCAGAGCGTCATCCGCAACATCGGCCAGATCGACCGCGGGTATGAGCGGGTGGACGAGAAACTGCGGGCGCTGGGGGCGCGCATCGAGCGGGTGCGCATCCCATAGCGAGCGGACGCGAAGAGGCCGGCGGATATGCTCCGCCGGCCTCATGAGCCATTACGTACCCTGACCTCTTCCGCTTATTCCCCTTTATTGCCGACCCTGGTCAAGATCGGCCGCAGGCCGATGACCTCCACCAGCTTGTCCAGCAGTTCCAGGATGAATTTCTGCCGGAAGCCGCACAGACAGGCCAGCGCGGAGGGGAACCAGCTCGACGAAAGGTTCTGAATGTTGATGCTCATGGCCAACATGCCGCTGACGACGATAAGGTAAATGAAGGCGCCCAGCATCGCCCCCATGATGGGCTGGACCACGTACCACATGTTGTACTGGCGGTCGAAGTCCTGCTGTTCCGCCACGTGCCAATACAGGCTGTACAATGCCCCGACGACGCCGCCGATGCCGCCCCAGATCATGGTGTCCCAGAAGGGGAGGATATCGCGCATGTTCAGCGCTTCGGTGACATGGGTCAAACTGCCGACCCAGACGGCCAGCGGCCGGTCGAAGGCCAGCACCAGGACGAAGGCGATGAAGAACAGGAACTCATATCCGAGGATGATGGTGCCGTAGGTGGCGGCCCACCGCCGGCTCTCTTCCTTGCGCCGCAGTAACCCCTGGGCCTGCATGGTCAGCTTCTCCGCCTCCGTGAAGCCATCCGGCCCCCGCAGTAAGGCGGCGCGTGCCTGCTGGAGCAGGCTGGCCACATCCTCCAGCGTGTCCGACCGCGCCCCCACTTCCCGCGTCATCTGTTGGTACAGGGCGTCAATATCCTTGGTCAGGGACTGCAGGCGGGCCTGGAGCTGCGCGTCCATGGCCGGCGCGGAGGGGGCTGTGAACACAGGCTCCGCGGCCGGCTCCGCGCTCTTGCTCACCTCGACCCGGGCAGTGGCGGGCGAGGATGGGGCGGCGGTGGCGCCGGCCACCGGGGCGGCCGGCACTGCCCCAGGCTGAGAGGGGTTCGGGGCGGGCGAAGCCGCGGCTGGGGAAGAGGTCGACGTCCGCTCCTCCGGCTCCATCGCCAGCAGTTCTTCGCCCAACAGCCTCTGCAGTTCCCAATCAAGGTCAAAACGGTCACTCGAAGCGGCCTTTGCCGGCTGGCTCGACACCTCGTCCCATTGTTTGACGCTGACCACCCTCGTGCGTTCGACCATGGATCGCATTCCTCCCATGCAAGGGTTTCGCGCCGTACGTCCTTCCGTCAGCGTTCATTATAACACAGCGTGCGGGCGAAGTACAGGGGATTATGCCCGAGGGAAAGCTTTTCAATATTAAATCCGCCGGCCGGCGCGGAAAAGAGAATGGGGGCAGGATAGATACCCTGCCCCCACCTCTGCCCTGCTGAGCGAAGGCGGAAAGATTACCGGGCGCTGCGGGTGGACAGCACGACGGGGATGGTGCGCAGTAAGATGCTGATATCCAACCAGAAGGAGCGCTTCTCAATGTACTCGATGTCCAGCCGGACGATTTCGTCGAAGCGCAGGCTGCTGCGGCCGTTAATCTGGGCGTACCCGGTGATGCCGGGCAGGACATCCAGCCGCCGGCGGTGCCACTCCTTGTACAAATCCACCTCATAGTAAATGGAAGGGCGGGGGCCAACCAGGGACATGTCCCCTTTCAGCACGTTGAACAACTGGGGCAGTTCGTCCAGGCTGGTCGCCCGCAGGAACTTGCCCACGCGGGTGACGTTGTTGCCGTTATTGGGCTTATAGATGGGCGCGTCCCCCTGCATCAGGTCTTCCAGGCTCTCGCCGTTGATATAGGCCTCGGCGAAGCGGCGGTGGGCGCGGTCGTTATCCGGGTCCACACGCATGGAGCGGAACTTGTAGAAATTGAAGATGCGGCCGTGCCGGCCAACGCGCTGCTGGACGAAGATGGCCGGCCCGGGCGAGTCCAGCTTGATCGCCACCGCGATCACCAGCATGAGTGGGGCGAAGAGGATCAATGCAATGCCGGCGACCAGCACATCCAGCAGGCGCTTGGCCATCTCATAGGTCTGCAGGGAGACGATTGCGCGCCTGGTTGGAAAAGCCGGCGCCACCAGCCGGGATTGTTCCACTGCCATCATCGCACCTCGGTTCCACAATGTAGGTTGAACGCGTTGGCCCAGCATGGAAATCTCCTGATCCCGCTTTTCCAGTCCTACTACAGTATACGCGCGCCAGGTGAAAATACAATGAAAACACCTGACGCGCTGTATGACAATTTGTTCATATATGCCCTTGTCGGGCGTTGGGATCAGGGCGCCGTCCAGTAGCGTATGGTCAGCTTCGGCCGCAGTTCGACCGGGGAGCCCTCCGAGGCCATGAAGTCGTGCTGGACGTTGGCGCTCACTGGTGTGCCGGGACAGCGGATGATCAGGCCGTAATTGGGCTTGGTGCCGGCCACCCACTCCTGCACCATGCTGGTGATATTCCAGGAGAACCAGGTGTTTTCCCCCTCGATAAAGACCAGGTCCGTGGGATCGGCATCGCGGTCGTCCGGGGGCAGGTTACAGCCGCCGTTGCCCCACATGACCCCGCTGCGGGCGTAGAGCCAGGAGGCCTCTCCCGGCACCCACTCGCGCCGCACGGCATAACTGCCGGCCCAGGTGCCGGCGGGGTTGAACACATCCGTGGCGAACAGGTCCAGCCGCGCCTCCACGATATGCGCGTTCGCCGGGATGGCGCTGACGTCAAAGCGCAGGAGCATGGACATGCGGTCGCGGTCCCCGCCGCGGAAGGTCAGCAGGGGCTGGCCCTCATAATTGGCGGTGCCGTCCCAGGTGCTGATCCATGTGTCGAGCGTCCCGCTGTATCCCCCGCCGCCCTGCTGGAGGACCACCGTGGTGGGGATAGGCGTGGCCGCCAGCGTGGGCGTCGGCGAAGGGGTGAAGGTGTGGGTGACGGTCGGCGTCGGCGTCGGGATGGGATAGAGCCGGATGATGAGCGGCAGGAGCACGTTCCCCGGCGTGGCGGTAGGCGTGGGTGTGGCCGTCGCGGTATGGGTCGGCGTGGGCGTGGGGAACGGGCCGGCCGGGCAGGTGATGTTGAGGAGGTATGGGCCAGGGGCCGGCGTCCCGAAGCCGCTGAACGTGTCCACCACGATATAGTACGTTTTAGGCGGCGCGTTCCGCAGGACCGCGAAGGTATCCCCAAACCCGCCATCCACGCAGTTGGCGCCGTAGGGCGCGTCCAGCATGAAGACATCCACTTCGGTGGGCGCCACGTACGATAGCGTCACGGTGATGTCCTGGGTGACGCTTGTGGTGAGGATATAGACCTGCTCCGGGCCGGCTTCCGGCCAGCTCGGGATGCAGGAGTAGGTATCCACGCGGGCCGGCGCGCCGCGCGTGTCGCCGGCGTACGAAACCCCGCAAGCCGCCGGCACTGCCCCGCTCAGGTCCAGCATGCCCGGTGGCAGAGGCGTGCGCGTCGGCGTGGCCGTGGGCACCTGCGTGCCGGTCACCGTTGGCGTCGGCGTCAGCGTGGGCGTGCCCGTCGGGGTGATGGTCGGCGTGCGGGTCGGCGTGCCGGTATGCGTCGGAGTGCCGGTGATGGTCGGCGTCGGCGAGACCGTGGGCGTGGGTGTGATGGTGGGCGTGCTGGTCGGTGTACGGGTGGGTGTGGCTGTCGGCGCGGGTATCCAATCGCCGAAGTTGACCGTCACCGTCCAGTTGGCAATGACGGTCACCCACCACTCATCCAGGGTGGTGGACTGGAAACCGGGCGGGTTGGTCTCCGTGACAATATAGACCCCCGGGTTCAGGCCGGAGAAGCGGTACAGGCCGTTGGAGGCCGTCACCCAGGTTTGCAGGACGGTGCCAAAGCGGTCCTTGAGGGTGACGGTGGCGCCGGGGAGGCCAGGTTCGCCTTCATCTTTGATGCCGTTGCCGTTCAGGTCGTTCCAGACGGTGCCGGCGATAATGCCGGTGGTTGGCGTGGGAGTGGCCGTCGGCGTGGACGTGGCCGTCGCTGTGGCCGTGGCTGTGGCGCTGGGCGTCGGCGTCACCGACGGCGTAGGCGTGCGCGTCGGGGTGCCGGTCGGCGTATGGGTCGCGGTAGCCGTGGGCGTCGCCGTCGGGGTAGCCGTCGGCGGCGGAGGCAGGTACGACACGCACAGACGGGGCCGGAAGCTAGTGGTCCAGAATTCCGAGCTGAGCAGGTTGTACTGCAGGGTGACCGGCCCGGTGGCGATCAGGATCAGGCCGTGGTTATTTTCGGGATGGGCCACCCAGTCCCGCGCCATATCGGTGACGTTGAACTCCACCCAGATGCCCTCGCCGTCCAGCAGGCGCGTATCGGTGCTGGTGCCCAGCCGGTCCGTGCCGATGCCGTTGCATCCCGGCACCGACCAGGGCACTCCTGTGCGGGCGATCCGCCATGTCACCTCGCTCTCCACCCACTCTTTCAGCACCTGATACGAGGAGACATAGACGGGATAGGGTTTATCGCGCTGGCTGGCATACACCGACAGCCGGGCATCCACCACATAGCGGTCTGACGGGATGCTGGAGACGTCGAACTTTAGCAGGCTGGCGATCGCCCCGTCCGATTTCAGGCGGATGAAATTGCCATTGCCGTCGTTCAGGTCGGGGGTATAGCCGGAGATATTGGCGTCAATACTGCCGGTGTATCCTCCATCTCCCTGGCGGAAGCAGACGGTGGTGGGGATGGGGGTCGGTGTCGGCGTGTTGGTGATGGTCGGCGTCGGCGTGGGGGTCGGCGGCGTGCCGGTCGGCGTCGAAGTGCTGGTCGCTGTAGGGGTGGGGGTCGGTTCGGTCAGCCGCTTCAAGATGACGAAATGGACGATCTCATCGCCGTCGCCGTTGGAGTTAATGCGGAAATCGTTGCCGCCCGGCTGGCGGTTGGCGAAATGGGCGTCCTCCAGGGTAAAGGTCTGCGTCTTCCAGGTGTTGGAATTGGTCTTGGTGACGGTGCCGGCGCTCTTCGTAATCCCGTCGGCCGAGTCATATTCCAGCGTCCAGGTGTCGGTGCCGCGGTCGAAATAGGTCACCGTCATGGAGACCGCGTTGGAGCCGCCGAAGAGGTAGCGGTCATCCACATCGAAGTACATGAAGGGATTGCCGGAGGCCTGGTCGGTGCGCCGGCAGATCCAGCCCTCTTTCGTGGTGCCCAGGAAGGATTGGCCGGCCTCCACGTTGGGGTTTTGGATCTGGTACGGCCCGGTGCCGGCCGGCCGCCACGTCAGCGGCACCGTGCGCCCGCCAGGCGCATCATTATCCTGCTCCAGGAAGAAACGGTAATTGCCCCACTGGGGATAGTAGGTATAGCCGCTCTCGCGCAGTGCCACCCACACATCCGGCGTGTCGTGCACATCCTTGCCCAGGTGCGCATTGGCAAAGCGCAGGATGGGCCAGACCGTGGTCCCGCCGGAGACGTCTTTCAACACGTTCTCATCCAGCGTCAGGTAATCGGCGTGCTTGTCCAGGGCGTTCAGGATCGCCCAATACAGGAGGGTGTCATCCGGCAGGTAAAAGCGGTAGGTCTCGAAACCGATAGGCACCGTATCGGAATAGCTGACGGCCGGGTCGTCCAGGAAGGAGCGGTACTGCGGATGAGAAGGATCGTCGCGGCGCAGGGCTTTATCGCGATCGGGGATCAGGCCGTCCCCCTTGAAACCCACGTATAGTGTGGCAGCATAGTCCGCGATATGCACGCGCTCCGAGTCACTGCGGAAGCGCGGGTAGTGCTGGGTCATGAGGGGTTTGTCCGGGAAGGCCTGGCGGTACCAGGTGATGATGTTTTTGACGACCTGTTCCCAGGCGCCTTGATCGCCGTAGCCGGCGGCGATCAGGCAGGCGTCGAAATAGTCCGGCGCCGGCTGGTTCTCCCCATAGGCGCCGGTGCTCACCTCTACCCACGCCACGCGCGGGTCGTTGTTATAGCGTGCCCCAAAGGCCATGATCAGATTGCGAAAGTTGGTCTGATACTCCGAGGACCAGTAATTGGGGATGGCATGCGGGTTGCCGTAATAATCCGTACACACGATGGTGGGGATCCAGGAAGGGGAGGCGTTCCCGCCGCTTACCCCCTCATAGGTGTTGATGGCCAGCCCCACGGGTTTGCCCAGCGCCGCTTCCTGCTCGATCCAGGTATCAACACGGCTCCAATCATAGTAGCCGTAGGAGGTCTCGATGCGCTTCCACTGGAAGGCGTTGTGGCCTCCCACCACGACGCCGGGATAATCGCTGGGGCGCAGATGGGTGGTATCCAGAAAGACGTAGATGCCCGGGTTGGTGATGGGGGGCGGGGTCACCGCCTCGACCACATCCTGGGCTTTGGGCGAGTGAAGGGAAGGCGTCGTATAGTCGCGGATGGCGCGGCCGGCCTGGGCGCCGCCGGCCGCCAGCAAGATGAGCACTCCCGCCACCAGCAACATGATTCCTACACGCAGGCGCATTTCTCTTCCCTTCCTTTCCAGCTTGGGCAGGCTCCGTCAGGGCAACGCCATTATACGGGCGAACCTGACGAACGTCAATGATGGGGACAGGACCTCTCGCGCTCCCGGCCCCTACTCCTTCCACAGCAGGGGGATGTAGCAGCGCGCCGGCAGGACCACCTCAGGAGTGCTGGTCCGGGTCGGTGTAGGGGTCATTGTCCCCGAAAGCCGGGCCCCGAAGTCAATGGTCAGCGTCCAGTTGGCCAGCACCGCCACGATCCAACTATCGGCGGTAGTGGGCTGGAAGCCGGGTGGGAATGCGGCGCTGAGCACGTAGTTGCCGGCTGTCAGGCCGGCGAACTCGTACTGCCCACTGCTGTCCGTGATAAGGCTGTCCACAACCTGATAGGCCATATTCCTCAGGGTCACCGTCGCGCCAGGAAGCCCTGGCTCGCCGGCCTCCCTGGAACCATCCCCATCCAGGTCGTGCCAGACCACGCCGCGAATGGTGCCGGCCGCCGGCGTGGCGGTCGCGGTGCCCGTGGGCGCCGGCGTGGCGGTCGCCGATGGGGTGGCCGTCGCCGTTATGGTCGGGGTGTGCGTCTCCGTCGGCGCCGGTGTAGCGGTCGGCGGCTCCGTGGGCGTCGGTGTGAAGGTTTCCGTGGGGGTCGGGGTGGGGGCCGCCGGCAGATGGGCCACGCATAACTGCGGCCGATAGCCTACCTGGGAGAAGTCGGAGCTGTAGAAGATGAACGTGGTGGCGACGGGGCCGGCGCCCAGCAGGATGAGGCCGTGGTTCTGTTCCGGATGCTGGACCCAGATGCCGGCCGGCGCGGTCACGTTGAAGTTCACCCAGACGCGCTCCGCCTCCAGGCTCTGCACATCATACGTCACGGTGGCGCGGTCCACCCCGGGCGCACCACAGCCGGGGCTGGCCCAGGGATCGCCGGCACGCGCCCGTTCCCATGTCACCTCCTCCTCCACCCACGGCCGCAGTACCTGATAGGGGGAGGCGTAGAAGGGATAGGTCTTATCCCGGGAGACCGCGTACAGGCGCAGGGTGGCGCTGACCACCTGATGGTCGGTGGGGATGGAGGACAGGTCAAAGCGGAGCAGGCTGGCATAGACGCCGTCCGATTTCAGGTGCAGGTAGGCGTCATGGCCCAGATTGGCGGCCGGCGAATAGGCGGAGATGCTGGCATCCGCCGCGCCGGCATATCCTTCCTCCCCTTGACGGAAGCAGGTGATGGTGGGCACGGGCGTGGCGGTGGGCGATGGGGTCGGGGTCGGGGTGGGCGTGCCCGTGGCCGGCGTCCCCGTCTCAGTGGGAGGGGGCGGGATCGTGGGAGTGGACGTGGGCGCCGGCGCGTAATGCGTCAACTGCACGAAATGGATGATCTCATCGCCGTCCCCTTCGCAGGAGATGCGGAAGTCCGCCCGGCCGCCGGCCAGCCCGTTCTGGAAGTTGGCATCCGGCAGGTAAAAGGTTTTCTGCACCCAGCGGTCGGTGCCGGTCTTGACGATGGGAGGGCCGGCGAACTTGATGCCGCTGTCCGAGTCATATTCCAGGCGCCAGGTATCCGGCCCACTGCCGAAGATATGGTCATAGTAGGTCACCGTCAGGGAGACCGGATAGGTCGCTCCGTACAAATAGCGGTCATCAATATCAAAGTACATGGAGGTATTGCCGCTGGCCTGGTCGGTGCGCCGGGTGATCCAGCTTTCCCAGGCACTGCTGTCCAGGTACGACACGTCTCCTTCGACGGGGGCGGCCTCTCGGATCTGATAGGGCGGGCAGTTGGTCTGGGGCTGGACATGGCATACCGGCCGGTAGGTGATGGCCACGGTCCTGCCGCCGGGGATATCATCGCGTTGATACAGGTAGAACGAGTAGTTGCCGCGCTTGGGGTAGTAGGTGTAGCCGGACTCGCGCAGGGCGACCCAGACGCTGGGCGTGTCGTACGGGGTGCGGCCGATATGGCGCTGGGTGAACTGCAAGATCGGCCACAAGCGGGTGCCGCCGGCCATATCGGTAAACACCTCCTCCGCCAGGGCGATGTAATCGGCGTGGCTGTCCAGCGCGCTCAACATTGCCCAGTAGACCTGCGCATCATCGCGCAGATAAAGGCGGTAGGACTCGAAGCCAATGGGAAGGGTGTCGGAATAGCTGATGATGGGGTCTTCCAGGAACGACAGATAGCCGTAGGAGTAATACGGGTCCCGGCAGACCATCTTATCGCGGTCGGCCATCAGCCCATTGCCCTTGAACCCGACGCCGCGCATGGCGGCGTAATTGGCGATCTCGCGGCGCTCGTACTCATGGCCGCGCACGAAGATGGGATAATGCTGGGTCATGAGGGGTTTATTCGGGAAGGCCTCGCGGTAATAGCCGATGATGTTGTTCACCACCTCGATCCACTGTTCGCTGGTGTAGCCCAGCGAGGCCAGGCACTGGTCCATGGCATCGTCAATGCCCGGCTGGTTCTCGCCGTCGCGCCCGGTGCTGATCTGCACCCATTCGACGCGCGGGTCATTGTTGTAGCGCGCCCCAAAGGCGCGGATGAGGTTGTGAAAGCCCTGCTGGAACTCGGTGGACCAGTAATTGGGGACGATTTTGCCGCCGCAGAGGAGGACGGGGATCCACGCCGGCGCCATATCCCCGCCGGACGTACAGCTATCCACTCCCAACGCCACCACTCTGCCCTGGGCCGCCTCGCCGGCGATCCAGTTGTCCACCGCCGACCAGTCGTACACCCCGGGCGCCTTCTCGATATCCTTCCAGGCGAAGGTCATATGCCCGCCGGTGAGCAGGCCGGGATAGGTGGAGGAGGGCACATGCCGGCCGTGGAAGAGGTAGATGCCCGGGTTGCGCACCATGGCTTTGCGAGCGGAAGGTCCGCCGCCTGTGCCGGCCGGCTCCTCCGCCCGCACGTTCACCCGGCCGGCGAGCAGAGCGCCGGCGGCCAGCCCCAGCAGTGCCAGCAGGAGCACGAATGGCAGTAGTCGTTTCATGTTCGCGGCCTCTCTCCCATGGAAAGCCTGGCCAGGTGGTGGGCCTGGCCAGGCTCAAGCGAGATCCTTCCGCAGGGTTAGTAACGCTTCAGCAGGATGGGCAGTACCGCCTGTCTGGGCAATGTGGGCGTTGGCGTGATGGTCGGCGTCGGTGTATCCGCCAGCCGGTCGCCGAAGTTGATGATGTGCGTCATGCCGGCGACTACTGGCACCATATAGTTGTTCGGCGTGGTCGAAACATAGCCGGGCGGGTCAATCTCGATCAGCGCGTAGTTGCCCGGCTCCAGGTTATCAAAGCGGTAAAAGCCGTCCAGCAGGGTCGTGTACGAGCTGACCAGATTGCCCTCACGGTACAGGTTCAGCACGGCGTTGGGCAGGGGCGGCTCCCCCAAGTCGGGCTGGCCGTTGCGGTTCATGTCATGCCACACGATGCCCTGAATGCCACCCGTGGATGGGGTAGCGGTAGGCGTGCGGGTGGGTGTGGCCGTCGGGGTGCCGGTGGCCGTCGGCGTGCGGGTCGCCGTGCCGGTCGGGGTGATGGTCGGCGTATGGGTCGGAGTGCCGGTGGCGGTCGGCGTCGGGGTTGGCGGCGGGATAATGTACGCCAGACAGAGCTGAGGTCGGTAGGCCTGTACGGTGGACTCGGATGAGGAGAAGGTGTACAGGGCGGTCATATCCCGACAGCGGTAGGGCTTGACCACCACGCCGTAGTTTTCCCCGGGACTGCCGGCCCAGTGCTGGGCCGATTCGCTGACATCCAGGTCGATCCAGCGGTCAATGTCCCTGGTGGGGTCGTAACAGCTCACCACATCGTCCGGCGTGCCGCTCCGGTCCACCCCTACACCGTTGACGCCCGGCACCGCCCAGCCCACGCCGGTCAGGGCGGAGTTCCAGGTCGCCTGGTCCTCGGCCCAGGGCCGCAGGACCTGATAGGTGTGCAGGGTGATGGGGACATTGGCCGGGTTGGTGGATTCCCAGAAGAGCTTGAGGGTGGCGCTGATGACCTGGGCGCCGGCCGGCAGTTTCCCCGTTAGATCAAACTTCGTCAGGATGCTGGTGTTATCCTCCGTCTTGCCGTACAGCTTGATGCCGTTGCCGTAATTTGTGCTGGGGAAAGCGATATCGATATAGGTGTCCGTATTGCCCGTATAGCCACCCAATCCCTGCTGTAAGCAGAAGACCGTCGGGGCGGGCGTGGCCGTCGGCGTGGGTGTCGGTCCCGTGGTCGGCGTTGCGGTCGCCGTCGGGGTAGGCGTCGGGGTCGCGGTGAAGGTCGGTGTGGCGCCGGTGGGCGTCACGGTGGGTGTGGCGCTGGGCGTGAAGGTGCGCGTCGGTGTGGGCGATACGGTGAAGGTTGGGGTGGGCGTGGGCGCCGCGGTGGCGGTCAGGTTCAGCGCGGTGCTCTCGGCGGAATGCCACACCCCCGTTTGATCGGCGTTCACATTGTTCTCCCACGGCCCGATGCGGAAATAGACCGTGTCCCCTTCATAGGCGCCGTCCTTGCCCGGTACATCGCTATCATCGCCGCGCACGGTGATGGTATAGACCGAGGTCTGTGGGCCTGGCGGCGCCGGCGTGAAGGTCAGCGCGGTGCCGCAGATGACCGGCGTCGTGCCGTCCAGCACATAGGCGGTGATGAGTGTGCCGTCCGGCACGCGCGCGCCGTTGACCGTCACGGTGCCGTAAAAGGTATGTGGGGCCGGCGGTGTCGCCAGGGCCAGGCCGGCGCTCCACGTCAGGAGCATCACAGCCAGCATGACCGCCCCGATGGCCTTGCGCACTGTTCGCGTTCGCATGATAGGGCCTCCTTCGCCGCCTCAGTTCGACACCGTGAGCGTGCAGTTCTGGTTCACGTAGATCCAGTAGCCGTAGCCGGGGCGCAGTTCCTGCAGGGTATTGGCCCAGGACGGGATGGAGACATCATAACTGCGCCAGGAGCTGGTGCCGGCATCGTACTCGAAGACCTTGGTGTACTTGCCGTCGATGGAGGCCAGGGCATCGGCGATGGGTTGGGAATTGGCCCGCGGGAAGCCCACCAGGTTGGCCCCGGTGTACAGCGGGATGCTCGTGCTGGAGGGCAGGGTGCCGGTCACGGGCAGGGTCGCCGGCTGATTCATGTAAATCCAGAAGCCCATGCTCGGGTCCAGGTTCTGCAGGGTGTTGGCCCAAGAGGGAACGCTGACGTCGTAGCTCTTCCAGCTCTTGGTGGCGTTATCGTAGGCGAAGACCTTAGTATATTTGCCGGCGATGGGCGCCAGCACATCCTGGATGGCCGTGCTGGCCGGCTGTACCGGGAAGGAGACCAGGTTGGGGCCGGTTTGCAGGGCTACGTTGTGTACCACCTGGCTGGAGGAGCGCTTGGCCAGCATGACCATGTGGATGTATTCGTCGCCGTCGCCGTTGCAGTTGATGCGGAAATCGCTGAGGCCCAGCAGTCCGTTGGCCATACGGGCGTCGTCAATGTAGAAAGTGAACTTCTTCCAGGTGTTGGTATTGGTCTTGGTGACGGTGCCGGCGCTCTTCATGACACCGCCCGGCCCGTCATATTCCAGGGACCAGGTGTCGGTGCCGCGGTCGAAATAGGTCACGGTGATGGAGATGGCGTTGGTGCCGCCGTACAGATAGCCGTCGTCCACCTTGAACCACATATAGGGGTTCCCAGTAGCCTGGTTGGTACGGCGGGCGATCCAGCCCTCCTTGGTGCCGGCGAGGAATGATACGTTGGGCTCCACCAGGGTGTTCTGAATCTGATATTCCCCGGAACCGCTGGGGCGATAGGTGACCGCCTTGGTACTGCCTCCCGGCACACCGTTATCCTGGTAGAGATAGAAGCTGTAGTTGCCGTACTGTGGGTAATAGGTGTAGCCGGTCTCGCGCAGGGCCACCCAGACCTCCGGCGTGTTGTTCACATTCTTCCCCAGATAACGCATGGCGAAGCGCAGGGATTCCTGTCGGATGGGATTGCCGTCGGTGAAGGTGTCCTGATCCATGACCAGGTAGTCGGCGTGCTTGTCCAGGGCATTCAGCACCGCCCAATACTGCCAGATAGGGTCGGTGAGGTAGAATTGATAGGTCTCGAAGCCGATGGGCACGGTATTGGAATACGAGATGGCCGGGTCATCCAGGAATGCCAGATAGAAACTGCTGGCTGGGTCATCCCGACGCGTGGCCTTATCGCGGTCGGGTTTCAGGCCGTTGCCCTTGAA
>JAPWUQ010000223.1 GCA_028275445.1 Anaerolineae bacterium
CCTACCTCCTGGACGACGCGGGCGAATTCCGTGGCGAGGGGCGGCGCCATCTCCCGGGAGACGGTTTCCAGGGATTGGAGCAGGCTGTAGCCCGAGCGCAGGGAGTTGGCCAGCAGGTTGATGGCATCGCCAAGCTGATCGTTGAAGGCGTTCAGGCGCTGGGCCTGCCGGCGCTTGACGTACAGCCGCGGCGCGAAGTACCCGAACACCCCCGAGGCCAGCGCCAGCAGTAGGGAGCGAAAGATAAGCTGGCCAAGCAGGGCAAAGAGGATGATGCTGGCGATGTTGATGAGGATGTATTCGGAGACCTTCAGCTTCAGGTCGGCGCGCGCCAGCTCCGCGGCGATCTTGTCGGCCGATTCTTTTTTGACGATGACGCGGTTGAGCCGGCCGGCGATCGTGCTGTCCTCTTCGGTGAGCTTGCCCTTTTTGCGCTCTTCCATCAGCTCGACCTCGCGCGCCGCGTAGCGGTCGAGCCGTTCCTCAAGGGAGGGTTCGGCGCGCCGGCTGAGGGCGAACCCCAGCACAATCAGGGTTACCGAGAGCCCTGCCAATATGGGAATCAGAAGCGTCATGTTCATAGCACCTGCTCCGCGCCGGCTGGCCTGCCTGCCTAGCGGAAGCGCACCGAGACTCCGAAGATATCCGGCGGCAGTTTGATGCCAGCGGCTTCAATGCGATCCATGAATTTCGGCCGGATGCCGGTGGGCTTCAGCCGGCCGATGATCTTACCGTTCTCAATACCCGTTTGCTCAAAGGTGAAGATGTCGGAGAGGACGATCATGTCCCCTTCCATGCCCTGCACCTCGGTAATGCTGACGACCTTGCGGGTGCCGTCGCGCATGCGCTCCTGGTGGACGATGAGATCAATGGCGGAGGCGATTTGCTGGCGGATGGCGCGCAGGGGCAGTTCCATGCCGGCCATCAGACACATGGTCTCGATGCGGGCCAGTGTATCGCGCGGGCTGTTGGAGTGGCAGGTCGTCAAACTGCCGTCGTGGCCGGTGTTCATGGCCTGGAGCATGTCCAGCGCCTCGCCGCCGCGCACCTCGCCCACGATGATGCGGTCAGGGCGCATGCGCAGGCTGTTGATGACCAGATCGCGAATGGTGACCTGGCCCTTGCCCTCGATGTTGGGCGGGCGGGCCTCCAGCGTGACCACATGTTCCTGGCGCAGTTGAAGCTCGGCGGCGTCCTCAATGGTGATGATGCGCTCATCGTTGGGGATGAAGCCCGAGAGCACGTTCAACAAGGTGGTTTTGCCGGAGCCCGTGCCGCCGGAGATGATAATGTTGAGCCGCGCCAGGATGCAGGCGCGCAGGAATTCCACCGCTTCGGGTGTGATGGTGCCGAAGCGGATGAGGTCCTCGACCTGCAGGGGCGTCTTGGCGAACTTGCGGATGGTCAACACCGGGCCAATGAGCGAGATGGGTGGGATGACGGCGTTGACGCGCGAGCCGTCGGGCAGGCGGGCGTTGACCATGGGAGAGCTTTCGTCGACGCGCCGGCCCAACGGCGACACGATGCGGTCAATGATGCGCCGCAGGTGGTCCTCATCCTCGAACTCGATGTTGGTGCGCTCGATCTTGCCGTTGCGCTCGATATAGACCTTCTTCGGCCCGTTGACCATGATTTCGGTGATGGTCGGGTCTTCCAGGAGCGGCTCCAGAGGACCGTAGCCGAGGATTTCATCCACAATCTGGTCGAAGAGCCGCATGCGCTCTGTCCGGCTCAGGACGATGTTCTCCTGTTCCAGGATGGACTGGAACAGCTCTTCAATGGTCTGCTTGACCTCCTCGGTGTTGGAGAGGATGTCTGCGCGCGGGTCCAGCTCCGCCACGAGCCGTTCCTGGATGCGCGTTTTGATGTCGGAGAGTCGGGCTTCCGGCGCAGTGGGCACCGGCTGGCGCTTGATGCGCAGTTCTTCCAACTTGGAAGTGGTGCTCTCCGCTTTCTGCTGTTGGGACTGCTGTTCGATGCGCTTGAGAAGGGACATATGCTCCCTCGGCCTTCATCAGGATGGTTTGAAGAATTTGCCCAGCAGACCGGTACTGCCGCGCGGTGGGGCGGCCGGCGCCGGCGCGGGAACCGCGGCCGGCTGAAGCTCATTCACCAGGCGCTGGGCCAGCTCGAGCACCGCATGGGCCAGGGGGCTGTTGCGGTGCGTCATGACGAACGGCACCCCCTGATTGACAGCGATGGATGCCAGGCGCTCATCGTCAGGGATGGTGCCGGCGATGGGGTGCCGCAGGCTCTGCTCAATGTCCTCCGGACGGATGGCACTGCGCTGGTCGGCCTGATTGACCACCAGCAAGACCTTGTCCTCCGGATATTCCAGGGCGCTGATCACATCGAAGAAGAGCTTGACGTTCTTGATGGCCGGGATGTCGGGTGTGGTGAGGAGCACGACGCGATCGGCCCCGTCCAGGATGGTCAGCTCCATATCGTGGAGGACGTTGCGGGTATCCACCACGATGATATCGTAGTATTTTTTGACTTCCGCGAGGATTTTCTCCATGTGCGAAGCGCTGACCAGGTCCCCCATTTCGGGCCGCGGCGGGGCCAGGAGGACCTTCACGCCGGAGGTGTGGCTGGTGACGACGCTGTTAATGAAATCGGCGTCCAGGTCCGTAACTTTCTGGGCCACGTCCACGATGGTGCGCGAGGCCTGCAGGTTCATCAGGACATCCACTCCGCCGAACTGGACGCCGGCGTCGATGAGGAGCACCTTGCTGTCCGGGAGGATGGACTTAAAGGCCACCGCCAGGTTCACGGCGATGGTACTGCATCCGACCCCGCCTTTCGGGGCGTACACGGCGACGACCTTGCCCAGGTTCTGGGGCGCCGGCGGAGGGCCGGCGGGCACGCCCAGCGGGCCGGTGGCCGCGGCCACCGCCTGCGTGAGCAGTTGGCGCTTGGCGGCCCCCAGCTCGTACACCCGGCGGATGGAGGACACCAGCTCTTCGGTGGAGAAGGGCTTGATAAGGAACTCACGGGCGCCGGCGAGCATGGAGCGGCGCAGGTAATCCGCCTCCCCCTGGACGGACATCATGATGATCTGGGCCTGCGGCACCTCCTGGGTGATCATCTCGCTGGCGGTGATGCCATCCAGGCCGGGCATGTTGATGTCCATCAGGACGATATCGGGGGTCAGTTGACGCGCCATGGAGACCGCCTCTTCGCCGCTGGCGGCCGCGCCGATTACCTCGATGTCGGATTCGAAGTAGAGCAGTTTTTTCAGGTTCTCTCGCGTCTCCGGGATATCATCCACGATGAGGACGCGAATGCGTCGGGCTTCGCCATCTGTCATGTCCCTTCACCCATCCCATATCCACGTGTGGTAGTGATTGTTAGCTGTACACGCCTCCCAGCCGAAGATAATGGACCAGCAGGGTTACCTGGCCGGCGCGGTCCCCACGCCTACCCCAAGGGGTTCGACCGCGAAGGGCAGGCGTTCCGGCGGGCGGATGTTGAAGCGCCGGATCATATAATCCAGGGTGACCGGTTCGGTCTCCACGATGTCGTGGTCGTTCTTACTGCGCAGGGCGAAGTCAATGGAAGCGCCGGCCTCGCGGGCGAATTTCAGCACCAGCGCGTCCTGCTGGCTGACCAGCAGGGTGATGATGGTGGGGGCCGGCGGCGCGGCCTGTTCGCCGGCCTGCCCTTGTTGCGAGGCACCCTGCTGTTGCTGAGCTTCCGGGGTAGCGGCCGGCGTCACCGCCGCCTGTCCCCACGGCCCCACCTTCAACACGGTGATATCCTGCAGGGTGAGCTGGGTGACCATGCGGGGGATTTGCTGTCCCATGGGTTCGCTCATCTGGCCCTCTTCCGTGGTCTTGGGGAGCGGGAGCTTGATCTGCGTCTCGGGGTCCACGCTCACCATGTTGAAGGTGATGAGCATATCCACGGTATCGCCTGGCTCCAGGGCATAGGCCACACTGCTCAGCTCATCAAT
>JAPWUQ010000224.1 GCA_028275445.1 Anaerolineae bacterium
TTGGATTTGGACGTCGGGTGGTTGTTGACCGCACCAAGACCACCCAGTATACCGAGGCCTGGGTCGTGCTGGCGCTGGTGCTCATCCTCATTGGCCTCGTCACCCGCCGGCCGGCCCTGCTCACCATCGCCGCGCTCCTGCTGGTCATCCTGCCGGCGGCCTGGGCGTGGAACCGGCTGGCCCTGCAGGGAGTGGTCTACGAGCGCATGTTCGGCGAGCGGCGGGCATTCGCCGGCGAAAATATCCCCCTCATCATCCGTATCACCAACCGCAAACTCCTGCCGGTGCCCTGGCTGAAGATCGAGGACGAGATCCCCACCCAGCTCCCGGTCCTCGATGCCCAGGTCCAGCCCAGCCATAAGCCGCAGACAGGCGTGCTCTCCGCCATATATTCCCTGCGCTGGTACGAGCAGGCCGAGCGCGTCTATACCCTGCACTGCGCCCAGCGCGGCTATTACGCCTACGGCCCGGCGACCCTGCGCGCCGGCGACATCTTCGGCCTGTTCGAGGACCGCCGGCGGCTGGCGCATACGGATTGGCTCATCGTCTACCCGCGGGTAGTGCCGCTGGAGGAGCTGGGACTGCCGGCCAAGGACCCGCTGGGGGAGCTGGCGGTGCGCCGGCGGCTGTTCGAGGACCCCTCCCGCACCATGGGCGTGCGCGATTACCAGCCCCACGATGATTTCCGCCGCATTCACTGGAAGGCTACCGCCCGCCGGCAGTCCCTCCAGGTGCGCGTCTACGAGCCAACCACTTCGTTCAACCTGGCGGTTTGCCTCAACGTCGCCAACTTCCGCCGGTACTGGCAGGGCTACGACCCGGTCCTGCTGGAGAAGACCATCATGGTAGCTGCATCGGTGGCGCACTATGCCGCTGAGCGGCGCTACGCGGTGGGATTGGTGGCCAACGGCTGTCTGCCCGAGTCGGATCAACCCATCCGGGTGCCGCCCGGCCGGGCGCCAACGCAGTTGGTGCGGGTGCTCGAGATGCTGGCGGCAGTGACGCCCATCGCCAGCGTGCCCTTTGAGGACCTCCTGATCACCGCCGGCGCGGAACTCCCTTGGGGAAGCACCATGGTGGTGGTGACCGGCATCGTCACCGAAGAGATCGCCGAGTCGCTCCAGCGCCTGCGGGCGGCCGGCCGGCATATGGTGCTCATCTCCCTGGAGGAGAGCCCTCCGCCGGAGCTGGACGGTGTGCTGACCTATCATCTGCCGCAGTTGCGCGATGCGGCGGATGACGCGGCGGCCATGGCCGCCGGCCTGCGCCAGCCGCTGTCCCAGGCGGAGCCGGCCCAGGAGGCCGTGCCGTGAGACGACTACTGCTGATGCCGCTTGGGATGGAGCTTCCGGATGCGCCGTACATGCGCCGCGCGCTCCTGCTGGCCAGTTTGTGGGTCATGGAGAGCGCCCTGCTGGCGGCGCTGTTCGTGCCCATCACCGCCGGCGCGGCGCCGCACAGCGTGCTCTGCGCCTGGGCCGGTACCGCCGGCATCATGGCCGGCGCCTTCCTGGTCACCTGGATGCTGACGCGCTCGCGCCTGCCGCTGGCCGGCCAGCGCTGGGCCTTGCTCGGCATTCTCCTGCTGAGCGCCCTGCTCCTCACCCGCTTTCATGTGTACCGGGATGTCCCCCTCCGCTCATGGGAATGGCTGAAGGATTGGGCGGCCGATTGGGGCGCTCTCACCACCGGCGTGACGGGCGGGCCGGCGGCCCTGGTCACTCTGCTGGTGTGCTGGTGGCGCGGCATGCGCCTGCATGACCGCCCGCTCTCCCTGCCGGCCGTAGCCTTCTCCTTCCGGCTGAACGTCTTATGGCTGGTGGCCGCCGGCCTGATGTGGTACCCGGAGCTTGGCGGGGGTATAGCCCTGCTGGTGTATATCTTTTTCCTGGCCGCCCTGGTGGCTATGGCGGTAGCGCGCGTGGATGAGATCGCCGCCCTGCCCGGCGGAGCGGAACAGCCCTTTGGCGCGGCGTGGCTGGCGACCGTAATGGGGTCGGCCGTCCTCGTGGTGGCCTTTGGCTGGCTCCTGGCGAGGGGGATATCGCCGGCCGGCTTCCGTCAGCTCGGCCTATGGCTCGCGCCGTTGGGACACGTCCTGGAACGGGCCTTGTACCAGGGCCTGCTGGCGCTGGGAGTGGTCATGGAGCCGATCCTGGAATGGCTCATCCGCCTGGTCCAACAGCTCGCGATATGGGTGTCGGAAGGCCTGGCGGCCTTCCAGCCGCCGGCGCCCGCTCCCCAGCCCACACCGATGCCCGGCGGCGGAGAGGGGGCCGGCTTCCCCTGGGGAGAGGTCGCCAAGTGGCTGGTGATCGCGCTCCTGCTGATGATCAGCCTGGCCGGCCTGGCGCTTTCCCTGCGCAAGCTGGGCCAGCGCGAGCCGGCGGAAGGCCCCCAGGAACGCCGGCGCTCCCTGCCGGGCGGGACATGGCGGGAAGATGCGTTGCATAACCTGCAGAACCTGGTGCAGAGCATGCTGGACCGGCTGGCCGGCCTGCGCCCCGGCCGGCTGGGCATGGAATGGTACGCGGAGATTTCCATCCGCAACATCTACCTGAACATGTGTCAGCTTGCGGCAGGGCGCGGCTATCCCCGGCCGGCGGTCTTCACGCCCTACGAGTACCTTTCCCTGCTGTATCGGGCGTTCCCTGGGGCAGAGCGCGGGGATATCGAACATATCACCGAAGCCTATGTGCGCATGCGCTATGGGGAAATGCCCAGCACATGGGGCGAACTGCAGGCCATCCGCCAGGCCTGGCAGAGAGTGAGGGACTCGGTCGAGGTGCCGGCGTCAGGCTGACCGACCCTATATCCAGGAACAATGGGACCGATTATGCCGAACCTCCCGACAGAACTGGCAGACCCCGATTACCGCTTCTTCGAACTGGCCGGCGACCATTATGCCTGCGGGTACGCCGTCGGCGCGGTCACGGATCTGCGGCAGTTGCCGGCTCCGGAAAATCCTCCGCGCGCCCTCCGTTTTGCGCGCGCCTGCGCCGCCGTGGTGCGGGACATATATCCGCCCCTGCTGGACGAGTACCGCGGCTATGCGGATGCCCAGGGCCGGCCGTGGGAGGATGTTCTGCCGCACTTCTCCCTCCATCATCCCTCGGGCGAGGCCGGCGGATGCTCCAGCCTGGCCTGGCGCTCCGCCGATGGGCATGTCATGGTCGCCCGCAACTATGATTTCCTCAGCTCTCAGCGCAGTCGGCATCTGCTGTACGCCGGGCCGGCCGGCGCGCTGGCGACCCTGGGCACCAATGCCAGCCTCATTGGGGGCCGCTATGACGGTGTCAATCAGGCCGGCCTGTTCGCGGCGCTCCACCTGGTGCAGGCCGAGATGCCGGCCAGGCTTTCACCAGGCCTCCCGTTCCACCTGGTGCCGCGCATCCTGCTGGAGACCTGTACCACCGTCCGGCAGGCGGTTGCCTTACTGCTCGACCTGCCGGTGCTCCACGCGTTCAATTATCTGTTGGCGGATGCCGGCGGCTTTGCGGTGGTGGAGGCCCACCCGCTGGCCAAACGGGTGCGCGAGGGGGATGGCTGGCTGGCGGTCACCAATCACTTCCAGCACCCAGACATGCAGAGACTGCACGGCCGGCGCACCCATGCCCATTCGCGCCGGCGTGCGGAGAAACTGCGGGAGCTGGCGCTCCGACCGGGGGAGCCGGCGTGGAGCTGGGCACAGCAGGTGCTCAGGGATCACGACACGCCGCTGTGCCACCATGATCGCATTATGGCGACCTTATGGTCGCTGACGGTGGATATCACGGCGCGCCGCATCGCCTACTGCCAGGGGGCGCCGTGTCAGGGGAACTTCGTGGAGCTGGCATGGCCGGCAAATGAGCCGCCGGCCACCCGTGTGCAACGAGGATGGCCGGCGGCCTGAACCGCTTCTCACCGCAGGACGCGCCCTATCAGGCCATGGTCAGGTAGCGTTCCAGCTCCCA
>JAPWUQ010000225.1 GCA_028275445.1 Anaerolineae bacterium
AGGCGGAGAAAGGTGGGAGCCCCTTCCTGATCAAGGCCAAGCGCGGCGTTGTCCTGGCCACCGGCGGATTCGAGTTCGACTTCGAGATGCAGAGGCAGTTCCTGCCGGGCTGGCCAGTCTACGGCCGCGGCACGCCGTACAACACGGGCGACGGCATCAAGATGGCTCAGAAAGTGGGCGCGGCGCTGTGGCACATGAACAACACCCTGGGCGGCTTCGGCTGTCTCATCGTGCCCGAGTATGCGCCCGTGCTGATCAACCTGCGCATGCCGGCCAACAGCTACATTTTCCTGGATAAGTTCGGCAAGCGCTTCATGAATGAACTGCGGCCCAACCGCCACGGCTTCGGTCATAAGGAGTACCAGCTCTTCTTCGACGGCGTCATCGGCGACTTCACCCGCCTGCCCTGGTGGACGGTGTTCGATGAAGCCACCCGCACCAAGGGCCCGTTGTTCATGGGCAAGGGCACCAAGTTCACCTGGTTCGCGGCACATTCCGGCTATGAGTGGAGCGACGACAACAGCAAGGAGATCGAAAAAGGTTGGATCCTGAAGGGCGATACACTGGAAGAGCTGGCTGGCAAGATGAAGGTGGACCCGGCAGTGCTGAAGGCGACGGTGGAGAAATACAACGGGTTCTGCGAGAACAAGCAGGACCCGGAGTTCGAACGGCTGGCGGATACCCTGGTACCGCTCGCGCAAGGCCCGTTCTACGCCATCCAGACCTATCCCGCCACGTACAACACCCAGGGCGGCCCCAAGCGCAATGCCAAATGCCAGGTGGTGGATGTATGGGGCAATCCCATCCCGCGGCTCTACAGCGCCGGCGAGTTGGGTTCGTTCTGGGGATGGATGTATAACGGCGGCGGCAACAATGCCGAGGCCTTGTGCACCGGGCAGATCGCCGGCCGCAATGTCGCGGCGGAAACACCCTGGGGCTGATAGCCTCCTCTCTGGTTGGTGCCAACCCTGCAGGGGGCATGATTTCTTGGCCCCCTGCAGGGGATTGGCCCGGCCACGGGTGGGCATCCAATCGGGCTTCCAAAGACCTAGCTGTGGGAAGCCTAGTCATGAATCATGTCGGGGCTTTTATCTCTCACTCTGATTCCGCCGGTACAATGTAGACGATATCTCCAGCTCGCATACACGCAGGGACACGTGCAAAGCCGGCGATGGTCTACACGCTTTCATGCCGCTCCATCATCTACTTTTTGGACGACGTATGACCGAAAGTGGTATCCCAAAATACTCCTTCTGATTGTAGAAAATTGCACAAATGGACGTACCCAGCGGCGGGCAATGGCGGTAAAATGCAAAGAACAGCCGGCACCAAGGCGCTGACAAATTAGCCCTCCGGGTCGTACAGTATGGCTGAAACAGCCGACCAAATTCATCTACGGAGAGGAGAAGCTGACATGGGTTCGGTCAAACGCAGTGCCAAAATCACTCGCAGGGAATTTGTCAAAGGTATGACGGTGGGAGGAGCCGGCCTGGCAGCTGCAGGTATGCTGGCCGGCTGTGCCCAGGGCCCCACCCCAACCCCATGCCCCACGCCCGTCGGTATCCCGGAGAAATGGGATAAGGAAGCGGATGTGGTGGTGCTGGGATTCGGCGGCGCCGGCGCGGTCACCGCAGTAACCGTCGTGGAGGCAGGGGCGAAGGTCATTGTGCTGGAAAAAGCCCCCCACACCGGCGGCGGTGCCTCCAGCATCTCCGGCGGCTTTATCACTGTGACAGACCCCGACAAGGTGGAAGATGCCGCCACGTATCTGTACACTGCTTGTTTCGGCCTGACCCCGAAGGAAGTCTGCCGGGCGTGGGCAGAAGAGATTGCCAAAACCCCCGACTGGCTCACTCAGCACGGCATCGAGTTCATGAAGCTCACTGGCCCGTTCGGCGGCGCGGATTTCAAGAATTTCCCGGGCGCATCCGCCCTCTGGAGCATCGACATTGTCCCACCAGGCGAGCAGGTCATGAACAAAGGCGGCCGGGTGTTCATGGAATGGGCCGCCGAATACCTCAAAGGCAAGGGAGTTGAATTCCTTTTCGGGACGCCGGCCAAGGAGCTGATCCAGCACCCGGAGACAAAGGAAATCATCGGCGTCTGGGCCGAGAGCGGAGGCAACCGCATTGCGGTGAAGGCCAAGAAAGCGGTGGTGCTCTGCACGGGCGGCTTTGAGGCTAACGAGGAAATGATTGGCAACTTTATCCGCCCCGCCCCCATCAAGTGTGTGGGCTGGCCGTTCAACACCGGCGACGGCATCAAGATGGCCCAGAAGGTGGGGGCGGATATCTGGCACACCAATATCCTCGCGGCCGCCGGGCTGACCTTTGTTCCGCCCAATTCCGTGCTGGGGTACTGGGGCATGGGCTTTCCTGGTCCCAGCTACATTTGGGTGACCCGCTACGGAAAGCGCTTTACCTGCGAGAACCCTTCCTGGACCATGCACCGGGCCTTTATGGGGTTCGATATCTGGAATTGGAAGGAGGACCAGACCGATCCGCGCTATCTCGCCATCCCCTTCTATCTGATCTTCGACGAGAAGATGCGGCAGGCCGGCCCCATTTACGGCCCCGCCACCGTGGGACCAACCACGATTCCGGAGGGCCTCGGCGGATTGGAGCCCTGGAGCCAGGATAACACCAAGGAAATCGAGAAAGGGTGGATCAAAAAGGCCAATACCATCGCTGAGCTGGCGGCCGCCATTGGCGAGCCCACCCTGGACCCGGCAGTGCTGGAGGAGACCATCAAGCGCTACAATGAATACTGCGCCAACGGCGAGGACCCGGAGTTCGGCCGGCCGAAGGAGCTGGCCGGCATGGGCGCCGCGCAGCCCAGCCCCAACCTGGTGCCGTTGGATACTCCGCCGTACTACGCCATGCAGATGTGGCCGGCGGTCTACAGCACCTGCGGCGGCCCCCGCAAGAACGAGAAGGCCCAGGTCCTGGACCCGATGGGCAATCCCATCCCACGCCTGTACGAGGCCGGCGTCATCGGCCACAGCGCTGCCCATGTCTACAGCACCTTCGGACAGAACTGGGCCGAGATCATGGCCTTCGGCAGGATTGCCGGCAGGAACGCCGCCGCCGAGAAGCCCTGGAGCTGAACGTCTGATGGCTGATTGACACCAGGGAGAGCTCCTTTCCCGGAGCTCTCCCTGCTCTGAAGAAGCATGGATATCTTGTCCCGAGGAACCCTATTATGCATCGGAAAACGCTGATCATCATCGCTGTGGTCGTTGTGGTACTCGCCGCCGCGGGGATTGGCCTGTGGAAGTATCACGAACAGCCTCAGTTCTGCAGTCTCTGCCATATCATGAAACCCTATGTGGAAGGATGGAAGAACTCCGATTATCTCGTCAAGGCGCATGCAGACAAAGGCGTCACCTGCCTGAAATGTCATGAGCCGACCATCCAACAGCAGGTCGAGGAGCTGGTCAAGTTTATCAAGAAGGATTATCAGGTTCCACTCAAACAGCGCAGGTTCCCGGATGAATGGTGCTTCCGCTGTCACGAGCATGGAAGCCGGGAGGATCTCATTGCTCGGACGCAGGGTTATGTGGTGAACGATGTACAGGTAAACCCCCATGACCCTCATCCGAACTCGACAGAGGTAGAGGTATTCCCATGCTATAGCTGTCACAAGATGCATCGGGAATCTCCGGGAATCAATTATTGCTACTCCTGCCACCATAAGGGGACCTTTGAGAGCTGTTACAAAGTTGGGTGCCACACAAAAGGATAATAGATAGTCTTGACTGCGCCCGTTTTTCCCTCCATTGGCGCCACCTGGCTAGCTTCCTGGCCAGGTGGTGCCGCGTTTTGGCCGGCCACAAGGCCCATTTGCCCGGCTCGCCGGCCCGTGTTATACTATGCCCACCTCATCAAACGGCCATCTCAAGGAAAGGGACGGAGCTCCACCGCTCCCATTCCGGAATCACAAA
>JAPWUQ010000226.1 GCA_028275445.1 Anaerolineae bacterium
CTGCCGATGGATATGGCCGCGCATCAGGCGGGGTATGGTGAATAGGACATTCTCAAATAGTTAAGGAGGGAGGAGGAGCGGAAACGTACGGAGGCGGAAGAGCTGTTCCCTTGCAACGCAGAGTGAATCTTGAATGCAGGAGGAAGAGACGATGCCAATTAGCCGCAGACAATTCTTTAAGGTGACGGCCTGTGCCGGCGGAAGTCTGCTCCTGCCGGCCGGCAAAGCATGGGCCACTACGGAAGGCCCAGTATTCCCTCTCCACAAGAAGGTCAAGGAAGCGGTTACCATCTGTCCCTACTGCTCTTGTGGATGCGGCCTGATTATCGCCACCGGGCCGGATGGACACATCATCAACTCCGAGGGTGACCCGGACAACATCACCAACCGCGGCGCCCTGGACCCCAAGTCCATTGCCGTGCGACAGCTTTCCCAAAGCCCCCTCCGCCTGAAAAAGCCCTTGTATCGCGCTCCGGGTTCTGACCGCTTTGAGGAAGTGGAGTGGGATTGGGCCATCACGGAAGTCGCCAAGCGCATCAAGGCTACCCGTGACGCGAACTTTGAGCGCACCAACGCGGATGGGGTGCCGGTGAACCGCACGCCGGCCATCGCGTTCCTGGGCGGCGCCGCCAATAACTCCGAGGAGTGCTACCTGGCGGCCAAGGTGGCTCGCTCCCTGGGCATTATCTACCTCGAACACCAGGCGCGTATATGACACTCCGCAACGGTGGCCGGTCTCGGCCCCACGTATGGTCGCGGAGCGATGACCAACCATTGGGTGGACCTGAAGAACGCTGACTACATCCTGGTCATCGGCTCCAACTGTGCGGAGAACCATCCGGCGTCCATGACCTGGATCCACGAGGCCCAGAACAAACGCGGGGCCAAACTCATCGTCGTGGACCCGCGCTTCACCCGCACGGCCTCCCAGGCCGATCTCTATGCCCCCATCCGCCCGGGCACCGACATCGCCTTCTTCGGCGGCATGATCAAGTACATCCTGGACAACGAACTGTACCACAAGGACTATGTCGTCCACTACACCAACGCGGCCACCCTGATCCATCCCGACTACAAGGGCCCGGACGAGCTGGACGGTCTTTTCTCGGGTTATAATCCCGAGAAGAGGAGCTACGACCGCTCCACCTGGACGTATCAGACTGATGCGGATGGCAAACCCCTGCGGGATGAGACGCTCCAGGATCCGCGCTGCGTCTTCCAGATCATGAAGCGGCACTATGCCCGCTACGATCTGGACACCGTTTCCCAGGTGACGGGCATTCCCAAGGACCTCCTGGAGAAAGTCTACAAGACCTACGCCGAGTCGGGCCAGGTGGGGAAGTCTGGCACCATCCTCTATGCCATGGGGCAGACCCAGCATACGGTGGGCTCGCAAAACGTGCGGGCGCTGGCCATGGTGCAGTTGCTCTTGGGCAACATCGGCATCCCCGGCGGCGGCGTCAACGCGTTGCGCGGCGAGTCCAACGTGCAGGGCTCCACGGATATGGGCGTGCTGGCACATCTCCTGCCGGGGTATCTGCCCATCCCGACGCCGGCGGACAAGGACCTCAAGACCTACCTCGAGAACAAGACCAAGCCGGGCGGCCCCTGGTCAGGCGGCTATTGGACCAACGGCCCCAAGTTCTTGATCAGCCTGCTCAAGGCGTGGTGGGGAGACCATGCCACCGCGGAGAACGACTTCGCGTATGACTATCTCCCCAAGCCGGACAGCCCGGCCAACCACTACTGGATCTCCCTCTTCGAGGCGATGTACGCCGGCAAGATCAAGGGCCTCTGGATCATGGGCCAGAACCCGGCCGTCGGCGGCCCCAATGCCCGCTTCGAGCGGGAGGCGCTGAAGAAACTGGACTGGATGGTGGTGCAGGAGATCTTTGACACCGAGACCACCTCCTTCTGGCGTGCCCCTGGCGAGAACCCGGCGGATATCAAGACGGAGGTCTTTGTCCTGCCCGCCGCCGACGCCATGGAAAAGGCCGGCAGTATCGTGACCAGCGGCCGGCTCATCCAGTGGCGGGAGAAGGTGGCGCAGGCGCCGGGCGAGGCGAAGCCCGATCATCAGATCATCAACCTTATCACCCGCAAGCTGAAAGAGCTGTATGCCGCCGATCCCGGCCCGTTCCCCGATCCCATCCTGCACCTGACCTGGGACTATGGGGACGAGCTGGATATCGAGAAGGTGGCCAAGGAGATCAATGGCTTTGCCGTCGACGACGTCAAAGATGCCGAGGGCAAGGTGCTGGTGGCCAAGGGCACCGTCCTCTCCACCTTTGGGGTACTGCAGGCTGATGGCACCACCGCCAGCGGCGCCTGGATTTACGCCGGCTACTTCTCGCTCCAGCCCGACGGCTTCGGCAATATGATGCCGGCGGCCAAGCGGCGCAACTCCGTCTACGACCCCGGCGGATATGGACAGTACCCGTATTGGGGCTGGGCATGGCCGCTCAACCGCCGCATCATCTACAACCGCTGTTCCGCCGACCCGGACGGCAAACCCTGGTCCGAGGACAAGAAGCTCATCTGGTGGGATGAAGCGCAGAAGAAATGGGTGGGCTACGACGTGCCGGACTTCGTCCCCACCAAGGCCCCTACTGACCCCGGCGGCAAAGATCCCTTTATCATGCGCACCGACGGCAAGGGCGGGCTGTTCGCCGTCATGAACGAAGGGCCGCTGCCGGAGCACTATGAGCCGGTGGAGTCCCCGGTGAAGAACGTCTTCTCCAGCCAGCAGATCAACCCGGTCGTCAAGGTCTGGAAGACGGACGAAGATAAGGAGATTGGCGACAAATGGGGCGATGCGAGCAAGTTCCCGCTCATTGCCACGACCTACCGGGTGGTGGAACACTGGCAGGCCGGCGGCATGTCCCGCTGGCTCGACTGGCTGGTCGAAGCCCAGCCGGAGATGTTCGTGGAGATGAGCAAGGAGCTGGCCGCCGAGAAAGGCATCAAGAGCGGGGACAAGGTGAAAGTCAAATCGGCCCGCGGGGAAATCGAGGCCATTGCCATTGTCACCGCCCGCATCAAACCGCTCCAGGTCAACGGCAAGGTCCTCCATGTGGTGGGCATGCCCTGGCACTGGGGCTGGAAGGGCTTGACCTACGATGTGGGCGCGAAGGACCTTGTGCAGGGGACGGCGAACTTCCTCACCCCCCATGTGGGTGATGGGAACACCCAGATCCCTGAGTACAAGGCCTTCCTGGTGGATGTGGAAAAGGCATAGGGGGTGAAACATGGCCAGACTCGCAATGCTCATAGATGAATCTCAGTGTACCGCATGCCGCGGCTGCCAGGTGGCCTGCAAGCAGTGGAATGACCGGCAGGGGTGGCTGTATTCCCGCACCCGCAATCAGGGTTCGTACGAAAACCCCCCCGATCTCTCTCCGCAGACGTGGACCCGCATCCGCTTCACGGAGTACGATGGGCCGGATGGCTTCCGCTGGCTGTTCCTCAAAGAGGGATGTATGCACTGCGGGGACCCGGCCTGCGTGGCGGTCTGCCCCACTGGCGCGCTGAAACAGCAGGCGAACGGCCTGGTCACCCTGGAGCCGGAGCTGTGCAACGGCTGTGGGTACTGCACCCAGTTCTGCCCCTTCCACATCCCCAGGTTGGAGACGGATGTGATCACGGGGCAGGGCAAGTCCAGCAAGTGCGTCTTTTGCCAGGACCGGGTGACCAACGGCCTGCTTCCCGCTTGTGTCAAGACCTGTCCGGCGAAGGCGCTGGATTTCGGCGATCGCGATGAAATGATCGCCAAGGGGCTGGCGCGGGTAGAGGCGCTGAAGGCGCGTGGGTTCACGCAGGCCAACCTGTACGGGGTGAATGAGCTGGGAGGGCTTGGCCGGCTGTATGTCCTGGTGGCTCCGCCCGATGCGTACGGCCTGCCGGTCAATCCGCAGTATCCGGCGCTGGCCAACGTCT
>JAPWUQ010000227.1 GCA_028275445.1 Anaerolineae bacterium
CCTCCACCACCTTGCGGCTGTACAGATAGCGCTGTTCGGGTGGCAGGGACAGGATCTTCTCCATCAGCTCGTCACCGCCGCTCTGGCCGTAGCGCTCGGGGTCCCACGGCACCAGACCCAGTTCCGCTCGCTTGCGGTCAATATGCGCCAGCGCCGCCTGGATCATCTCGTCATAGTCCGGGATGAACTCCATGGTGCCGCCGAACATCTCATCCCACTTCTTGGAGAGGATCTCGACGACCTCCGGACTGCCGCTGACGATATTGTTCACGCCAAAGATGGTGTGTACGCCGGAAGCGGCGAAGTAGGTGCCGATGGCGATGGCCTTTTCCGACATCCACTCCGGCGCCATTCCTACCACTGGCAGATCGCCGATATCCTGCCCCAGGCCGCCTTCGGTCGCCACCTGGCTGAGCACGGTCAGGATGCGGCTGTTGTCCACGCAGGCCCCCAGGTTCAGCACTGGCGGGATGCCGATAGCCTCGCAGACCTCTCGCAGGCCCTTGCCGGCGTCGCGCATCATCTCGGGCAGGAGATAGCCGTATTTGCCCGAAGCGTGCGCCGTACAGCCGGTGGTCACCACCAGCACGTCGTTGGCGATGAGGGTGCGGATGACCTTCATGATGCCCTCGTCATGGGGGACGCGAGCGTTGTTACAGCCGACCACGCCGGCGGCGCCGCGGATGCGGCCGGCGATGATGGCATCATTCAGCGGGCGGAAGGAGCCGCGATGCAGACCGCCCTGCATGTACTGCAGGTACTCATGGGAGAAGCCGCCGATAGCTGGGCTGACGACTTTCGGGATAACCACCTTGGCTTTGCGGTTGGGGAAGTTATCCACCGCCCGCTTGACGATCTCCTTGGCGATGTCCAGCGCGTGCTCCTCGTCGAACTCGATATGCAGGGCGCCGGTCATCTTGGCCTTGGGCGAGGTGGTGATGAGCAGGGTGTGGAAGCGCTGGGACACCGGCACCAGTGCTTCCATGATGCACTGCACGTCCACCACCATGGCGTCCACCGCGCCGGTGAGAACGGCGATTTCCTGGCTGAGGAAGTTGCCGGCCGAGGGCACGCCGTGGCGCGCCAGCACTTCGAGAGCGGTACAGCACATGCCGGCGAGGTTAATACCCTTGGCGCCTTTGGAGCGGGCATATTCCTGCATCTCCGGCGTCTGCGCCACCGCCACCACCATCTCGGATAGGGTCGGCTCGTGGCCGTGGATGATGAGGTTGACCTCATCCTCTTTCAGCACGCCCAGGTTGTGATAGGTATTCAGCGGAACGGGGGTGCCAAAGAGGATGTCGCTGATATCGGTGCCCATCATCGAGCCGCCCCAGCCGTCGGCCAGGGAACAGCGCAGGGCCTGCATCAGGATGTGCTCTGCATCCATGTCCACACCCTCATGGGTGCGGTGCAGGGCTTCCACCACTTCCCGGTCGATGCCGCGCGGGGCGATGCCGGTCTTGCGCCAGATTTCCTGCCGCTTCTTCGGCGCCCGCCGCAGATAAATCAGCTCGCCTTCCTGCTGACCGAACTGCGCCAGCGCTTTTCTGCCCACATCCTCGGCAATTTCCTCCACCTTTCGCCCCTTTGTGGGTATTTCCATGATTTCCGCGACCTCGTACAGCTTCTGCACGTCGCGGATGCGGTAGCCCTGGGCTTCTCCACGGGCAGTTTCGATCAGGGTGCGGGCGAGGTCGCGGGCGTGGTCGGAGTGAGCGGCGGTGCCGGCCGCCACCATGCGCGTGTAATTGCGGGCCACTACCGTGGCGCGTGTGGCGCCGCAGACGCCGCGGTCGGTCTTGCCCACCAGCCGGCAGGGTCCCATGGCGCACATGCGACAGCACACCCCGGTGGAACCGATCGGGCACGGCTTCAATTCGGCGGCACGCTCAAATACGGTAGGATAACAGATCTCTTCCGCGATGGGATAGAGAGCTTGCACAGCGGGATCCATTGACTGAACATTTGGTGACATGGCTTTACTCCTTCTTCATCGCCGGCGGAATGCCGGCACAATCTCACAGCCCTTACGGGCATTTCTACCTTACAACGGTCGCCTTAGTACTTGCGGAAGTCGCCCGACATCTCCAAATCGGCCTGGATGGTCTGCGTGACGCGGCGGATGTAGGTGTACCAGGGCGAGGAGTCGTCGTGGGCCGGCACCAGGTCGGAGAAATCCGGCTCGACTCCGATAGGATAACCGGCGGCTTCGATGGCTTGCTGAATCGCTTCTGCGGAAATCTTGCTGGGGTCGTAATCTACCGTCACATCACGATACATGGAGCTGGCGATGACATCCTTGACGCCGTCGAGGGCCAGCAGTACCTGCCGAACCTTCAGGACATGGTGGTCGGCGTACAACGTGGGCGTGCTGAACGTGACTCTTTCCATCCCCGCGCATACCTCCTTTGGTGTGGTAATGGACCGTTTGGCCGGCTAGATTGTGTATTCCGTCACAATTATACCCATTCCTGCAACTCTGTCAAATCCCCACCCCACTTCGCGCAAAAATGCACGAAGTATCCGGCGCAATTTTTTACTGGCAGTCGTTGATGGTTCAGGAGGAGAACATGCGCGCCAATCTGCCAGTAACTATATACATTATACCACAATGCGGGGAAAAAGACAAGGAGGGGAGAAAAACTCCCCTCCTTGTCGTATCTGTGCGGAATACGGCGGAATTAGAAGAGGCCCTTGACCCGGCCGGTCTCCAGGTCCAGGTCCACGTCCACGAACGCCGGCCGTGCGGGCAGACCCGGCATGGTGCGCATTTCGCCGCACAGCGGATACAGGAAGCCGGCGCCCACCGAAGCGCGGATGTCGCGGATGGGCAGGCGGTACCCGCGCGGCGCACCCTTGAGCGTCGGGTCGTGCGAGAAGGACAGGTGCGTCTTGGCCATGCAGATGGGCATCTTGTCATAGCCCAGCTTGGTGTAAAGCTCGATCTTCTTCTCGGCCGCCGGCAGGAAGTCGACGCCATCGGCGCGGTAAATCTCGCGGGCGATGATCTCGATCTTCTCCTTGATGGGGATATCCAGCGGATAGAGGAAGCGGAAGTTGCTCGGCTTCTCGCAGGCCTTGACCACTGCCTCGGCCAGCTCGGCACCGCCCTTGCCGCCCTCGGCCCAGACGTTGCTGACATAGGCGCCCTCGGCGCCGGCCTCCACCGCCGCCTTCCGTACCAGCTCGATCTCCGCATCGGTGTCGGAGGTGAAGCGGTTGATGGCCACCACCACCGGGACGCCGAACTTGAGCACGTTCTCAATGTGCTGGGTCAGGTTGGCCAGGCCCTTGCGGAGCAGGTCCAGGTTCTCCTGCGTGTAGGCCGGATCCAGCGGCTTGCCCGGGACGACAGTGGGGCCGCCGCCGTGCATCTTCAGGGCGCGCACAGAAGCAACCAGCACCACACAGTTCGGGATCAGCCCGCTGAAGCGGCACTTGATGTTGAAGAACTTCTCCATACCCATGTCGGCGCCGAAGCCGGACTCGGTGACCACAAAGCCATCCGCCCCCACCAGCTTCAGGGCGATTTTGTCCGCCACGATGGAGCTGTTGCCGTGCGCGATGTTGGCGAAGGGGCCGGCATGCACGAAGACCGGCGTGTGCTCCAGCGTCTGCAAGAGGGTAGGCATCAAGGCGTCCTTCATCAGGACGGTCATGGCGCCGGCGACCTTCAGATGCTCCGCCGTCAGTGGATTGCCTTTCTTGTCGGTGCCGAAGACGATGCGGCCCAACCGCTCCCGCAGGTCCTTCAGGTCCGAGGCCAGCGCCAGGATGGCCATCACTTCGGAGGCCACGGTGATATCGAAGCCGGTCTGGCGCGGCCGGCCGTCATCCTTAGTGCCCAGGCCGATGATGATGTTGCGCAGGGCGCGGTCCGAGACGTCCACCACCCGGTTCCACATGATGGAATAGGGGTCAATATCCAGCC
>JAPWUQ010000228.1 GCA_028275445.1 Anaerolineae bacterium
GTTGATGTCGTATCTGACGCCGGAGAACATTGAGAAGGTGGACGACTACACGGTGCGGCTGCATCTGAGCCGGCCGGAGATTGCGGTGCCGGAGCACCTGTTCCACTATCCGGCGCAGATACTGCATCACAAGACGTTTGAGGGGGACATCATCAAGGCGCCGGTGGGGACAGGCCCGTACCTGCTGGAGGAGTATGTGGCGGGGCAGGTGTTCCGGCTGAAGCGCCGGCCGGATTACTGGCAGATGGGTGCCGACGGCAAGCCCCTGCCCTACCTCGACGGCATGGTCTGGAACGATATGGGCACCGAGCTGGAGCCGCAAATCGCGGCGCTGGCTGCCGGCGAGATCGACATGATTGACCTGGGCGATGCCGCCGGCCTGCCCGTGTACCTGGCCTTGAAGGATAACCCCAACGTCCAGATCCTGCGTGTCACCACGGCTGTCACTCGCGTTCTGCGCATGCGGGTGGACATGGATCCGTGGACGGATGTGCGGGTGCGGCAGGCGCTGAAGCTGTGCCAGGACCACAAGAAGATCCTGCAACTCGCCTTCTTCGGCGAGGGTCTGGAGGGCCAGGACTGCCACGTGGCGCCGGTGCATCCGGAGTACTGCCCCATCGAGACGCCGAAGTACGATCCGGAGAAGGCGAAGGCCCTGCTGGCGGAGGCCGGCTATCCTGACGGGATTGATGTGGAGATTGCGGTGGGCGCCGACTGGCCGGAGGTGGTGACCTATGCGGAGACGCTGAAGGAGGATGCGGCGCCGGCGGGCATTCGGCTGAAGATCAACTCCATGCCGACCAGCCAGTACTGGGACCTGTGGACGGAGGTGGCACTGGGCATCACGCCGTGGACGCACCGTCCGCTGGGCACGATGGTGCTGAACCTGGGATACACGGCCGATGCGCAGGGCAACCCGGTGCCGTGGAACGAGACCCGTTGGGTGGATGAGGAGTTTGTGGAGCTGTTGAACAAGGCCAACGGGACGCTGGATGTGGAGGCGCGGCGCAAGATCATGTGCGACCTGGAGCGTATCCAGCAGGAGCGCGGCCCCATCGGCATCGCTTTCTGGATGAACGTCTGGATGGCTCTGGGCAAGAAGGTGCGCAACGCCCAGCCGCATCCGACCTCCTACATGCTGTTCAACGAGGTGTGGCTGGAAGAGGCATAAGGCCTCTCGCTCTTCTGCAAGGGTCTGTGCGGTATCGGGGAGTGGAGGCAATACCCTCCACTCCCCTTTTGTGAGGAAGAGCTGTGCGGGGGCAGACACAGCGCCAAGTGTATTTCAGAGTGAGGGTTCTGCACCCCTGATATTTTCTGAAGGAAGGTGGAACTGGCCGTGATCTGCTATGTGGATATTGAACATGAAGAGGTGCTGAACGACCCGGCCAGGCGCGATGAACATCTGGCCTGGGCCATGGATGTCCAACTGCGGCTGGAGGAGCTGTCGCCGGCGCCCTGTCTGGTCCAGCATTATTCCCGCGTGACCCTGGAGCGGTTGAAGGCCTGGGGCGTTCGGGCCGTGATCATCAGCGGGAATGCCTCGGATTGGGAGCGCTATCCCGCCGGCGCCTTCGACGCCCTGTACGAGGTCATTCGCGAGGCGGATTTCCCCATCCTGGGCATTTGCGGCGGCCATCAGCTCATCGCTATGGCGCACGGCGCGCCGGCCGGCCCCATCCGCCTCCTGAGCGCCGGCGAGGAGAGTGAGAGCGGTTTCGGCGGCGCAAGATATTTCAAGGAATGGGGCTTTCTCCCCGTGGATGTTCTCCATCCCGACCCGTTGTTCGAGGGGCTGGGGGAACATCCCGTTTTCCTCGAGATACATTACTGGGAGGTCAAACAGGTTCCGGCGGACTTCGTGCTGTTGGCCTCTCGACCGACATGCCCGGTGCAGGCGATGAAGCATCGGGAAAAGCCGCTGTACGGCGTGCAGTTTCACCCGGAGGCGTTTATTCTCCCCCATCAGCGCTACCGCAGTCCTCTGGTGCGGATTGTGTACCCCGAGGGGTATGATCAGGCTCAGCCGGATGGGCAGGTCTTACTGCGGAATTTCCTGCGGATGGCCGGCGTAGCGCCTTCTCTGTAGACATGGCCAGGATGTGTTAGTTTTCTCACTATTGACAAATAGCGAAACTCGTGCTATGATAGTATACAAATCGCCTTTTCAGCAGGTGATGGCCTGGTTCTGCCGTAAATCTTTGAACTGACCCGTAACAGAACACAAGGGCACAATCACAGCCTTCTAACTCGCTCTGTCCAGGGTGGCCTTTTGCGAGACTGCCGCTTAGCAGTCTCGGAGGATCGAGTGCAGGACATTTTTCCGTGTCTGCCGCGCGTCCATCAGCTCTACACAATGCAGTTCATAGTGTGCACAGCAACGTGCGTCCTTTTTTGCCGGCGCGGGAAACCCTCTCCAACGAGCCTCAGGTTGTCCGCCATTCTGCGCGAATCCCTTGGACCTCTCATTCCCAGGGCTATTAGTCTGTGATCTCAAGGAGCAAAAGGCAATGGAAGCCGAAGAGATCGTGGAATTGAACCGGACGTACACGTTTTTCACCTGGTCGGTGCAGAGTCAGGTTCATCCCATCCCGGTATCCCATGGTCAGGGCGCGTACTTTTGGGATGTGACAGGAAAGCGCTATCTTGATTTTTCCTCTCAACTGATGAACCTCAACGCGGGGTTTGGCAACAAGCGCATTATCCGCGCCATTCAAGAGCAGGCGGAACGCCTGGCGTTTGCGTGGCCTGGGTTTGCCACGGAACCACGCGGCCGGCTGGGACAACTGCTGGCCGAGATCACGCCGGGCAGTTTGTGCAAGACCCTCTTTACCACCGGAGGAGGGGAGGCCAATGAGAATGCCATCAAGTTCGCTCGCCTGGTCACTGGCCGGCACAAAATTCTCGCGCGCTACCGTTCTTTCCACGGGGCCACGGCCGGCGCGCTTGCTCTCACAGGTGACCCCTACCGCCATCCGGTGGAGCCCTTAATCCCGGGCGTGGTTCACTTCCTTGACCCCTATTGCTATCGCTGTCCCTTCGGGTGGACCCGCGAAACCTGCCATCGGGAGTGCATTGATCATGTGGAACACATGATCCAGCTTGAGGGCCCCGACCATATTGCCGGCATTGTGCTGGAAGGGGTTACAGGGAGCAACGGCATTATCATCCCGCCTGATGAGTATTGGCCCCGCATCCGGGAAATGTGCGACCGCTACGGCATCCTGCTGATTGATGATGAGGTGATGAGCGGCTTCGGCCGGACAGGAAAATGGTTTGCGGTGGAGCACTGGGGCGTTGCACCGGATATCATGACAATGGGGAAGGGCATCACATCTGGCTATATGCCGCTGGGCGCCGTGATTGTGTCCAAACCCATTGCAGAGTACTTTGACAACCGGCGCCTCCCCATGGGATTGACGAATAACAGCCATCCGGTGTGTGTGTGGCGGCGGGTGTGGCGGCTATCGAGGCCTATCAGGCGGATGGTCTCATCGAGAATGCCCGTCACATGGGCAATATGTTGAAAGAGGGCCTCGAAGAGCTGAAGGAAAAGCATCCTTCCATCGGTGATGTCCGAAGCATCGGGTTGTTCGCCTGCATTGAGCTGGTCGAGGATCGCGAGACCAAGGAACCGCTCTCTCCCCTCCCCGGCCTGCCGCCCTCTGGTGATCCCATGTTGGCGGCCAAGCTGTCGTCGGAGATGAGGAAACGGGGCATGCACTGCTTTGCCAAGTGGAACTACATTTTCCCCGTTCCGCCGCTGTGTGTTGGCCCTTCGGAGCTTCAAGAGGGCCTGGCAATACTGGATGAGGTGCTGGTGCTGGCGGATGAGATCGCGGCGCATTAGCGTCCGCGGGAAGGGCGAGGATGGCCGATGAGCCCAACGTATGACGTGATCATTATCGGCGGGGGGATGA
>JAPWUQ010000229.1 GCA_028275445.1 Anaerolineae bacterium
ATCTGGCAGACCGTGGTCACGGTATCCTTGAGGTCGTAGCCCAGCAGGACGCGCTCCAGGTTCGCCGGCAGGTGGCGGATGCGCCGGCCGGTAGCATGGTAGATGGCGTTGAGGATGGCCGGCGCGGTCGGCACCATGGACGGCTCTGCCACGTTCTTGGCGCCGAAGGGACCGAAGGGAAGCTCGCTCTCCACAAACTCCACCGTGACGATCGGCATATCCGCGGCCGTCGGAATCAGATAGGTATCGAAATTCGGGTTCTGGATATATCCCTTGTCGAACTCGACCCTCTCCATCAGCGCGTAGCCGAGGCCCTGCGAAATGCCGCCGATGATCTGGCCGCGAATGCCCTGGGGGAAGACCACCTTGCCCACATCATGCACGGCGTAGATATTCAGCACCTTGGTCACGCCGGTGCGGCGGTCCACCTCCACCTCGGCCACCTGTGCGCCGAAATGGTAGGCCACGTAGGGCACGCCGCGTCCCTGGGCGAACGACCAGTGGATGCGCGGCATCTCCCAGCGCGCTTTCGCCGAGAGCGGGATATGATGGGTCCGGGCATAGGTGATGATCTCATCCAGGCTTACCCGCCGGCCGCCCGGCCCATGGAACACCTCGCCCTCCTGGCGCACTTCCGGCACCATACAGCCCATCATCATGGCCGCCGTCTCGTACAACTGCGTCAACAGCCGCATCGCCGCCAGGCGGGTAGCGTTGCCGCCCAAAATAGTGGAGCGCGAGGCGACGGTGGGGCCGCATTCATGCACCACGTCGGTATCACACGGCATCCACTGGAAGCGTTCCACCGGCAGGCCGAGCACTTCCGCGGCGATGAGGCAGAACACCGTGCGCGAGCCCTGGCCGTAATCGGTCAGACCGGTGAGTATCTCAAACTTATTCCCCTCGCCCAGCCGGATGGTATGCTCGGCGAAGTCCAGGCCTTCCGCACCCAGGGAAATGCCGTGGAAGAAGGATGCGACTCCGATGCCGCGGCGGACCTCCTGGTTCGCCGGCTGACGGTTGTACTCGGCGCGCTTGCGGTCCCAGTCGGAAATCTTCCGCACCCGCTCCAGGCACTGCTTCAGGCCCACCGAGTATTCCAGCTTCTGCCCGAACGGCAGGGTATCCCCCAGTTCGACGCAGTTCTTCAGCCGGAAATCCATGGGATCCATGCCGCACATCTCGGCCAGCTCATCAATCGCCTGTTCGGAAGCCGCCGTCACCTCGGTGTTGCCAAAACCGCGGAAGGCGCCTGAGTAGCCGTTGTTGGTGTAGACGCAACTGATATCCACATGGCAGTCCTCGTAGCGGTACGGCCCCATGGCATGGATGGTGGCGCGCCAGCTCGTGAAGGGGGTCATGGAGGCATAGGCGCCGGAATCCGCCCAGCATTCGATCTTGGCGGCGCGCAGCCGGCCGTCTTTCGTCGCCCCGAGGCGGTAATGCATTTCCATGGCATCCCGCTTGTACGAGGCGATCATGGATTCCTCGCGGCTGGTCACCAGCTTGACCGGCCGGCCCGACTTGATGGCCAGCATCGCCGCCTGCGCGGCCGTCTCATACACCATGTCGGATTTACCGCCGAAAGCGCCGCCGATGTGCGGGGACTGGATGACCCGCACTTTGCCCGGCATGCCCAGCGTCATGACCAGGTTGCTGAGCGTGATAAAGGGGTTCTGGTCGCCGACGTACACCGTTACCCCGCCGTCGGCGGTCGGCACCGCCAGCGCCGCCTCGGTCTCCAGATAGGCATGCTCCTGGTGCGGCACACTGTAGGCGGCATCCAGCACCACATCGCACTCCGCAAGCTTGGCCAGCGGATCGCCCTGCCGGACGATCAGGGTCTCCGAAAGGTTCCCCTTCCCATGGACCTCGATGAATTCCGCATCTTCCAGCTCTCCGCTGGTGGTCTCTTCTGCCTCGGCCTTGGCCAGCTCTTCATGGAGGATAGGGGCACCCGGCTGGAGCGCTTCATGGACATCGAAGACCGCCGGCAGTTCCTTCAGCTCGAGCACAATGGCGCGCAGGCCGGCCTCCGCCGCATCCTCCGTCTCCGCCGCCACCGCCGCAATGGGGTCCCCCACATAGCGCACCTTCTTATAGGCCAGCATGTAATCATCCTTGACCGGGAAGCCCCAGTTGCTGTGGTCCACGAAATCCTCGCTGGTGATGGCGGCGACGACGCCCGGCACCTTCAGCGCCGGCGTCACATCCAGCTTCACGATCTCCGCATGCGGCACTGGACTGCGCAGGACCTTGGCGACCAGCATGCCAGGGATCTTGAGGTCATGGGTGTAGCGCGCCGTGCCCAGCACTTTCTCCAGCGCGTCGACACGGCGGGTGGGTTTGCCCAGGGATTTCAGCTCGCTCATGCAAGTCCCTCCTTCCCGGGAAGGCCGGCCCGACGCAGTACCGTCATCTGGATGGCCTCCACGATCTGCTGATAGCCGGTACACCGGCACAGGTTGCCGGAGATGCCCTCCACAATTTGTTCGCGGGTGGGATAGCCGTGCTTGCGCAGTAAAACCGTGGCCGCCACCACCATGCCAGGTGTGCAGAAGCCGCATTGGATGGCGCCGGCCTCGATGAAAGCCTCCTGCAGATCGTTAGGGCCGCCGTCCGGGCCGCGAATGCCCTCGATGGTGATGACCTGCCGGCCCTCCACCTGCGGGGCCAGGACCAGACAGGAGTTGACCACCTCTCCATCCAGAATGACGGAGCAGGCGCCGCATTCGCCAATCTCGCACCCGCACTTCGTCCCCGTCAGGTCCAGATAATCCCTGAGCAGATGCAGGAGGGTGGTATCTGGTGGCACATCCACCACGGTGGGTTTGCCGTTCAGCGTGAAGCGAATTTCCATTATCTCACCTCCGGCAGTCCGAACACTTTGCGCAGTGCCCGCTCAATGAGCGCCGGCAGTGCCAGCTCCTTGTACGGTGTGGACCAGCGCCGGCCGGTGATGGCGACCATCTGCGCCGCGCCGGCCTGACCGGCCTTCCGCACCAGCTCCTCCGTCGGGACCTCACCCAGCATCACCGCCTCCGCCTGGTCAAATCGCCGGGTTTGCGGCGTGCAGGCGCCGGGCACAATGCGCACCTCCGCCACGCGGCCGTCCGCGTCCAGCCAGCCCAGACAGGCCAGGCTCAAGCGAGAGATGGACTGCACCTGCCGCCGGCCAATCTTGAAGAAGGCCATGCGGGCTTGTGCCGGCGGGATGGGGATGACGAAATCACGAATCACGCTGGCGGCCGGCAGGCTGGTGCGGTTGGGTCCCACCACCACATCCTTGACCGGCATGGTCATCTCCCCATCCTTCGTCACGATGCGCGCCACCGCCTCCAGGCAGACCAGGGCCGGCAGGGTATCGGCGCAGGCCGCGGCATTGGCCACATTGCCGCCAATGGTGCCGCGATTGCGAATCTGCGGGGAGCCGATGGAATGGCAGGCATCCGCCAAAAGGGGAAGATGCCGCTGGATGAGGGGATGTTCCACGATTTCCGCGTGGGTCACCGCCGCCCCGACCACAATAGCTCCATCCTGCTGGGATATGGAACGCATTTCGGGAACCTGGCTGATGTCCACCAGGCGGTCCCAATGCACTTCGCCCTTATGGCGCAGGACCATGAGATCGGTGCCGCCGGCCAGCAGTCGGGAGACATGGGTGGGGTCACTGAGGAACGCAACCGCTTCCGCACAGGATGTCGCTCGCACATAATCAAAGTGCTTGATGCTCAAGGACGGCCCTCCTTTCCCAGACATGAGGCTACCCTGGCAAATAGAACACCTATGAGGTCAGGTTCAGTATACCACAAGCCCCTCAAATGTCAAATCCCCTTTTCACTTGCGCGGTAATACTTAAGGACACGTCCTGACACACCCGGGGCTACTGCCGCCCGAATGCCCCGCTTGACAATTTCGC
>JAPWUQ010000230.1 GCA_028275445.1 Anaerolineae bacterium
CTTCGAGAGCTTCTGGGCCCGGTTCGGCTGGTTGAACGTGCGCCTGGCCGAGGGGTGGTATGTTGCCCTGCTGGGGCTGTGCACTGCCGCCGGCGCCGGCCTGCTCAAGGGTCTGGGAAGCCTGGCACGGGGAGAGAGGCCGGCGGAACGGTATCTGTTGCGCGCTCTGGTCGTCTACCTGTTGATAGCGATTGCCGCCCTGGTGCTCATCATGGCCAAAGAGGTGCTGTACCTGAGCTACCGCTTTGGCGTGGTGCCACAGGGGCGCTACCTGTTCCCGGCGCTCATCCCGCTCTCGACGTTGTTCGTATGGGGTATGCGGGAATGGGTGCCGGCGGGCTGGTATCGGCTGGCCGGCTGGGCCGGCGGACTGACCCTACTGCTGTTTGACACCCTGTGCCTTGTGGGTTACGTCATTCCATTCTACCGCTGAGGCTGTGCGATGGGCGCGGACGATAACATGTCGGGTCCCCCGGAAGGGCGCCGGCGGAGCCACAGACTGCGGTGGCTGGCGGCGGACATCCTGGTCATTCTCCTGGCAGTGCTGGTGCTCGCCTGGCCGGGCGGAGGACGGTCCGCGGTATCCGCCGCCTTCCTGCCGGCGGATGTGACAGCCGGAGATTTTCTGCCGCTGTTCCGCGCCCCTTTCCAGTGGGAGACGACCCCCCCGACGCCGACCCTGCCGCCTACGGCTACCCCCGCGCCGCCGACACCCACGCCGCGGCCGACGGACACGCCCCTCCCTCCGCCGCCAACCGCGACCTTCACGCCGGCCCCACTGCCGACGCATACGCCCACGCCGCCTGTGACGGAGACGCCCACGTATACGCCGGCGCCCGCGGTCACGATGACGCGTACACCCACCAGCTCACCTACATCATCCCGCGCGCCCACGACGGCCGTGCCGCCAACCAGCACGCCTTCTCCAACAGCCAGCGCCACCTGGACGCCGGCGCCGCCTACAGCGACAGTGACCCCCTCGGCTACAGCGGTACCAGCGCAGACAGAAACCGTGCCTGTGAGCACGCCGGCGGCCGCACCGCGCCAGGCGCACCTCGAGGGATATATCCTGCTGGCGATAGCGGCGCTGGGCGCCGGCGTCACCGTGGCATTATGGCTGTTATCACGCTGGCGGCGCTGACCGCCGCGATGGGTTGGACCATATTCCTAGGTTGAGGTTTAGGACATGCGACGTTCGTATCTTCTCGCCAGCATCCTTACCGCCGTCCTCTTGATGAGCTGGGGCCTGGGTCAGATAAGCTGGGGGCAGGGGAGCCTGCCGAACTGGCCGCCGGTATCCCCCTTCGGGGTGGACATGCGGAGCACCATTGACGAATCACAAGGGCTTTCCTATGCGGTGAGCGCCGGCGCCCGTTGGGTGCGCATCAAGCTCTCCTGGGATAATGTGGAGCTGGCCCGATCCAATCCTCCCCAGTACCAGTGGTCGTTCTATGACACCATTTTCCGCAGGGCGGCCGAGGCTGGCCTCCAGCTCGTCGTGACCATCCGGGATAACCCCTCTTGGGCGGCGGCGACGCGCTGTGGGCCGCTGTATAACCCGAATGACCTGGCGCGCTTCGCCCGCGCGGCGGTAGAGCGCTACAGCCAGCCTCCGTATAACATCAAGGTCTGGGAGCTGTACAACGAACCGGACAACATGCGCACCGACGGCTGGTTCGAGAATCTCGGTGGATGCTGGGGGAACGCCGGCCGCGCTTACGCCGACATGCTGAAGGTAGTCTATCCCGCCATCAAGCAGGCGGACCCGCAGGCCATCGTGCTGATCGGCGCGCTGGGGTATGAGTTCCGTTATGTGGACCACCTGAACATGAACTTCCTGGATGATGTCCTGCGCGCCGGCGGCGGCCCATATTTCGATGTGATGAACTTCCATTATTTCCACGAGTATCATGCCAACTGGGATCCTATTAAACAGGATCTTCTCGGGAAGCTTGAGTCGCTGAAAAGAGTGCTCACGCGCAACGGCGTGCAGGCCAAACCCTTTGTCATCACAGAATTGGGACATCCGTACGCCGGCCCGCCGGCGGAAGGCTATACCCCAAAGGGCAACTCGCGCTATGTGATACAGGGGAACGTGCGGGCGATTGCCGGGGGCGTCGGCATCATCATCTGGTATCAGATGGTGGACGGCCCAGAGGACGTGCGTCTCTACGGCCTCTTGAACGCGGGGTTGGTTCCCCAGGCCGGCTATGACGTGTACCGCTTCCTGATAGGAAAGCTGAACGGTGCGGCGTACATCGGCCCGTATCAGAAGAGCACCTATGGCTATGGCCTGGAAGCTTATCAGTTCCGTAAAAACGGGGAGGACTTGATCATCGGGTGGTGCCAGCATGACGGCTCTGTAGACATGATAATTGAATGGACGCAGGCTCTCGTATGGCGCCGGGAATGCGGCGACACCACCTGCGCCCCCTATGTGCAGTCGCTGGTGGAAGATGGGGGCGAGGGGGACAAAGATGGCAAGCGCGATGGCAAGATCAAGCTCTGGCTGACGAGCGACCCCGTGTTCGTCGAAAGGGCTTCGGGCACTCCAACGCCTACGCATACGCCGACGGTGACGGGCACCATCTTGCCATCCCCGACGCCGACCGCCACGCGGACCCCTACTACCATCGCGACGGCGACGCCGACCGCCACTTCGACCCCTACTGCGACCTTGACGGCGGCGCCAAGCGGGACGCCGACGGCAACCATGGACCCTGATCCCACCCCCACGGGGACGCCGGCCGCCGGGGGACGCCTCTGGCTCCCCCTGATCCTAGCGCCGTAGACGATGGGATAGTGGTTATCCTGCCTGAATGGGCTGGAGAGAGCTTTTCCAAAGCGACAGAGGTAGAGGGGGCGTGCGGATGGCAAGGCGAGCGCTTGTACTGCTGACGGTGCTGATACTGACGGCGATGATATGGCCGGCCGGGGGCGGGACGACCGCCAACCAGACGCCGGCACTGCCCTTCTACGGCATCCAGTTTCGCGATATCCTCTCTCAGCAGGATCTGCTGGCGCCGGCGGGGGATGCCGGCGCGGGGCTGATCCGGGTCAACCTGCGCTGGGCCGAGGTCGAGCCGACGAACACTAACCCACCGACCTATGTATGGGACAAGTACGATGCGCTATTCGGCGCCATGGCGCAGGCCGGCTTTGCCATCATGGTCACCGTGCGGGACAACCCGTCTTGGGCGGCCACGACTCCCTGTGGGCCGATCGATAAAGTGCCGGCGGGCCGGCTGGTCAGCTTCCTGCAGGCGGCAGTGGCGCGCTACAGCGGCGCACCTTATCACATCAAGTACTGGGAGCTGTACAACGAGCCGGACAATCAGCGCCCCGATATGCACCAGCAGGGCGGATGCTGGGGCCAGTATCCGGCACAGTATGCCGCACTGCTGGGCCAGGCCTACCCCGCGGTGAAGGCCGCTGACCCGCAGGCACAGGTGGTCTTCGGCGGCCTGGCGCTGGAACTGCTGGAAGATTATTTCAATCATATGTTCCTGAACCAGGTGCTGACCAGCCCTGGCGGCAAACAGTTTGATGTGATGAATTTCCACTATTATCGGGCATTCCACTGGCGCTGGGACCCCTTCGGGAAAGACCTCATCGGCAAGACGACCTATGTGCGCGGGGTGATGGCGCAGGCCGGCCTGCAGAAACCCATCATCCTGACCGAGGTGGGCTATCCCAGCGAGGGGCCGGCCGAGGATGGGCAGGATTACAGCGAGGAGGCCAGCAGTCGCTACCTGATGCAGGCACATGCCCGCGCCCACGCCGCCGGCCTGCGCGCCATCGTCTGGTTCGAGATGATGGACGACCCGGACGACCCGCGCAAGTACGGCCTCCTGCGGGCGGATGGCTCTGCAAAGCCCTCGTACACGGCC
>JAPWUQ010000231.1 GCA_028275445.1 Anaerolineae bacterium
AGTGCTGTTGTACTGGGCGAGGAGGGGATTGAGATGCTGAGGCGCGCCGGCAAGCCCTTCGGTGTAGCGGCCGGCTTCCTCGACACGGGCCAGTGGGCTTTGGGGAAGGAGCACCAGGGCCAGCGCAGTGACCAGCGCCAGGGCGCTTAGGAGAACCCATGTCCACTTTGCAGTGTGCAAAACCGCACTCCTTCGCCCGGGTGTGATGACAGTGTTATGGAAAAGCAGATGTGTGGAAGGTCAGACAGACAAGATCGCTAATGGACCAGCACAATCACGGTCGCCAGCACGAAGAAAAGGACGGCGACGCCAATGGTTGCGTTGAACAGCGTTTTCTCCACGCCGCGCTTAGTGCGGTAGATGCCGCCGTCGCCGCCGAAAAGCCCGCTCAGGCTGGAGCCCCGGATTTGGAGCAAGATGAGTGCGATCAGGCCGGCGGAGACGAGTATCATCGCCACATACAGAAATGGTTTCACAGCTTTCAGCCCCCTTTCCTCAAGTGCAGTAGCGAAGCGATTATACCACGTGCATGGTGCATCAGCAAATCATTTCTGCCCTTTGGGCGGGATAAGTCCTCTGCAATGATTGTGAGATGAAGCAGATGGGCTTCCTCGTGATTGTCATTACCCCGTTCCTGTGGTATCCTTGACCCAGTGCTCTTTCAACCACATTGAGCGAGGATAACGTATGCGCCGACTGCTGGCTCCGCTGTATAAGGCCCTATGGGGAATCCGCATCCTGGGATGGAATCTCGCTCTTCTCGCCTGGCAGTACCCGTTCCGCAAGACCTTTGCTGTCGCCCACTGTGCGCCTGACGGCCGCCGGCGCTCCCTGATCGAGACCCTGCGCCGCTTCCCCCGCGCCTGGAAGGAGCGCGAGCGGCCGGAGCCCCCGCCGGCGGAGGCCTTCTCCCACCTGGGGCGGGTGCAGAGCGTCTCCACTGCGGAACAGTACGTCGAGGTGCACTGCCAGGCCGGCACCCTGCGCATCATTCCGCTCCAGCCCGACCTGTTCTGCGTGCGGCACAGCCCCGATGGGAAGTTCCCCCCTGCCTTTTCGTACTCTGTCCTTCCGAAAGAGGAGGACTGGCCGGCCTGTGCCTTTACGGTCACAGAGGATGACCACAGCGTGCGCATCGCCACGGAGCGCCTGGTCTGCGTCGTGCGGCGGGAGGACGCCGGCGTGGAATTCCACGACACAAGCGGCCAGCTTATCAGCGCGGAATGCGAAGGCGCCGGCACCGCCGGCGGCTGGTATGCCTGCTGGCGCCGCCTGCGCGAAGGGGAACGGGTGTACGCTCTGGCGGAAAAGGCAGTGAACCTGGACCTGCGCGGCCGGCGCTACCGCATCTGGAACCAGGACCCGCAGAACTTTGTGCGGGGCGCGGACCCGCTGTACCTGAACGTCCCCTTCCTGATGGGCCTGCACGACGGCCGTGCCTACGGGCTGTTCCTGGACAACCCCGCGCCGGCCGTGTTTGACATTGGTCATGCGCGCCCGGACACATTGACCATCACGGCGGAGGGAGGCGAACTGCGCTACTATTTCATGTACGGGCCGGCGCCGGCTGTCGTGCTGGAACGCTTCACTGCGCTTACGGGTCGGATCAATATGCCGCCGCTGTGGGCGCTGGGCTTCCACCAGAGCAAATGGTCATATTTCCCCGATGCGGAGGTCCGCCGGCTGGCGGAAACCTTCCGCCGGCTCGACATCCCTTGCGACGCCATCTATCTCGATATTCACTATATGGACGGCTACCGCAATTTCACCTGGCATCCGGAGCGCTTCCCGGACCCGGCCGGCTTGATCCGCTACCTGGAGAGTATGGGGTTCCGGCTGGTCGTCATCATTGACGCCGGCATCAAGGCGGACCGCCGCGACCCGGTCTGCAAGGAAGGACTGGAGCGCAAGGCGTTCATCGCCTATCCCGACGGCCGGCTGTTTAAAGGGCCGGTGTGGCCTGGGGATTGCTATTTCCCCGATTTTACCTCGCCGGATGTCCGCGCCTGGTTCGGAGAACATTACCGGCCTCTGCTGGAGATGGGGGTCGCCGGCATCTGGAACGATATGAACGAGCCGACCATCATCAGTGTCCACGGCGATGCGCCGCCGGATATCGTCCGTCATGTGGTGGAAGGCCGTGGGGGCGATCATCGGGAGTATCATAATGTCTACGGTCTGCTGATGGCGCGCGCTTCCTATGAAGCGCTGATGCGCCTGCGGCCGGCGCGCCGGCCGTTCGTGCTCAGCCGCTCGGGGTTTGCCGGCATCCAGCGCTATGCCCTGGTGTGGACTGGCGACAACCTCTCCACCTGGGATTCCCTGGCCCTCACCATCCCGATGCTCCTGAACCTGGGGCTTTCTGGTGTCGCCTTTGCCGGCGCGGATGTGGGCGGGTTCGGCGGCGACTGCGACGGGGAACTGCTGGTGCGCTGGACGCAGTTGGCGGTGCTGACGCCCTTCTTCCGCAATCATAATCATCTGCGCGGCCGGCCTCAGGAGCCCTGGGCGTTCGGCGAACCATTTACTTCCATCAACCGCTCCTACATTGCCATGCGCTATCAGTTCCTGCCGGCCATCTACACGGCCTTCTGGCAGGCGGCGCAGTACGGTTGGCCGGTGATGCGCCCCATGTTCTGGGAAGCTCCCGAGCTGGCCGGCTCGCCCGGCTGTGATGACCAGTTCCTCTGCGGCGACCATCTGCTGGCGGCGCCGGTACTGCGGCCGCGCGCCGTGGGTAGGGATGTACATCTGCCGGCGGGGAGCTGGTACGATTGGTGGACGGATGAGCGTTTCGAAGGACCGGCGGATGTCCGGGTGCCGGCACCGTTGGAGATTCTACCGCTGTTCGTGCGCGCCGGCGCCGTGATCCCAACCGCGAAGGTGACGCCGTACACGCCGCCTGCCGGCTGGGAGCATCTGATACTGCATGTGTTTGCTGGCAGTGCGGAGAGTGTGCTGTATGAGGACGCCGGCGAGGGCTGGGGCTTCCGACAGGGAGAATTCCGGCTGTCCCGCTTCGCCACCGCCTGGCGGGAGGGTGTCCTGCGCATCCATCGCGAGGTTGAAGGGGCGGAGAACATCGGTTCCAGGAGATGGGAGGTGGTCGTGCACGGCCTGCCGGCGCCGGCGCAGGAGGTCCTCGTGGATGGACAGGGGAGCGCTTTCGCGTGGGATGCGGATCGCAAGGTGCTCCGGCTGGAGGCCGCCCCGTTCCAAGAGATCGAGATCCGGGTATAAGGCGCGGGAAGGAAAGCGCCAGCGCGCTATTTGGAGATATTGGTCGGGCCGGCTATACTCCTGCTGAGTACATCACTCTGCAAAACACGCATCAGGAGTATCTTGTGCCGGCCTTTTCGTTCAAGCGTTTCTGGCAGCGTGCCGGACAGCATCTCGGCCTTCTGGGCCATGGGGCCGCCCATCCTGACCCCGCTGATGTGGTCACGCCCGAGGAGCGGCACAACAGTCGTATTCTGATTTGGGAAGCCCCGTTCACCAATATCGCCTTTGGCTCGGTGGCCAATTTCTTCGCGCTTTTTGCCATCCAGTTGGGCGGCAGCAACGCGGTGGTGGGCTGGCTCACCAGCGGGCCGGCGGTGGTGAATGTGCTCTGGCCCCTGCCAAGCGCCCGCATCATTCAGCGTTTGGGCAATTACCCGCGCGCTTTGGCGCTGTCCGCGTTCTTCCATCGCGTGCCCATCATCGCGCTGGCCGGCATCCCGTTCCTGCCGCCGGCCTGGCGCGCCTGGGCCATCGTCGTCCTGACCACGCTGTCCGCCCTGCCGGCGACCATCTGGGGCGCCTCGTTCCAGACCGCCTCCGCCGAGATGTTTCATCCGCGCCATCTGGCGCGGGTGGTGGGGGAGCGTTGGGCGGTGATGAGTA
>JAPWUQ010000232.1 GCA_028275445.1 Anaerolineae bacterium
GCCGCCCCCATCGAGGAGCTTCAGCACAAGTTCACCCTGGCGAAGCCCTGTCCGGTGGCGCAGGAAATGGAGCCGGGCATGCTGGAAATCGGCCCCTTCCGGCTGGAGATCATCCCGTTATACGGCCATGCGGTGGAGCAGGTGGGCGTGGTCTGGGGGGATGTCTGCTACACCGCCGATGCCTTCTTCCCGCCCGATCTGGTGGCCAAACACGGCATCCCGTTCTGCGTGGACCTGGACGCCGCCCTGGAGACGCTGGCGCGGCTGGAATCCGCCGGCTACCGCTGGTTTGCGCCCGGACACGGCCCGGCGGTACAATCGCCGCAGGAAGCCATCACTGCCAACCGGGAGCGGTTACTGCGCATCCGGGATCTGTGCCTGGAGGCCATCCGGGAGCCGGCCGGGCCGGCGGATGTCCTGCGGTATGCGGCCAGCGCCCTGGGGCTGACCATCAGCCAACCGGTGTCATATTTGCTGGCCCAGACGACCGTGCTGGCTGTGCTGACCTCCTGTCAGCGGGCCGGCTGGGCGGCCGTGGAGGTTTCCGATAATCGGTTGCTGTGGCGGCGGGTGTAAGGAGGTGCATCCATGGCGAAAGCGCGTTTGGAGACCGATATCGCGCCCGATTTCGCCCTGGAGGATACCCAGGGAAACGAGGTGCGCCTGTCCGATTTTCGGGGGAAAAAGCATGTGCTGTTGGTGCTGAACCGCGGCTTCATATGACCGTACTGCCGCCGGCACCTCGCGCAGTTGCGCGACGAGTACCAGGAGTTCCAGCGGCGCGATGCCGAGATCCTTTCCATCGGGCCGGAGAACCAGGAGGCCTTTCGGCGCTACTGGGAGACGGAGCACATCCCGTTCCCCGGCCTGGCCGACCCGACCCATCGCGTGGCAAAGCTGTACCGCCAGCAGATCAAGCTGACCGGCTTCGGCCGGATGCCGGCGACCCTTTTGGTGGACAAACAGGGCCGGATCCGCTTTCAGCATTTCGGCGACTCCATGAAGGACATCCCGCCGAACGAACAGCTCCTCGCCCTGCTGGATGCGCTGAACGCCGAAGCCTCAGCGGAGGAGAAAGGGGACGCCCCAGGGCAATGACCGGTACGGGCAGAGAAGAGATACTCCAATTCTTGGCCCGGCACCCCTATTTCGCCGGCCTGGACGAACGGGCACGCCAGCGGGTGGCGGACTGCATCGTCGTGCGGCGCTTCGCCCGCGACAGCATGATCGTCATGCAGGGGGACCCGCCGGCGGCCGTGTACTTCATCGCGCACGGACAGGTGCGCATCTCGCGCTTCTCCCCCGACGGCCGGGAGCAGGCCCTGATGGACCTTTTCCCCGGCCAGGTGTTCAATCTGGTGGCGGTGATAGACGGCCGGCCCACCCCTTCCACCGCCATCGCCCGCACCAGCGTGATCCTCTATGTGCTCCATCGGGAGGATTTCTGGCACCTTCTGCGGGCCTACCCGCCCCTGGCGGAGGCAGTGCTGGTGGATTTCGCGGCGCGCCTGCGCCGCTTCACCGCGCTGGTCGAAGACCTCTCCTTGCGCACGGTAGCGGAGCGTCTGGCGCGCCTACTGCTGGAGATGGCCGGCGAGCCCCAGGGGCCGGCGCCGCGCTTTACCCAACAGGAGCTGGCCAGCCGGCTGGGCACTGTGCGGGAGGTCGTCAGCCGCACCCTGAAGCGCTTCGAGGAACAGGGGCTGATACGGGTTGAGCGGCACCGCATCATCATCCTCGACCCCGAAGGACTGGAACGGATCGCCTGTGCGATGTGACCAAAGTCACAGCACTTCGCATGAAGCAACGGTACAATATCAATTAAAGAGTGACACAGGGATGCCCATGAACCGGGTGCCGAGCGTATTACCAGTCGTTGACGAGAATATTTGCACGGGCTGTGGGGAGTGTGTGGAGCGCTGTCCGTCGCATGCGGTGAGCATTGTGGAAGGGCGCGTGCACTTCATCGCCGGCGAGCAGTGCACCTACTGCGGCGTGTGCGAGGATGTCTGCCCGGAGGGAGCGGTTTCGCTCTACTTCGAGGTAGTCATCGCGCCGGCGGCCCGCGGCCAGGAATCCATGCAGACGATCACTGAGGAGCCATAACATCATGGAACATATACATACCCGTACGAAGCGGCAGATTGTGCGCATTGACGAAAGCCTGTGTAACGGCTGTGGACTGTGCGTCACCCCCTGCGCCGAGGGCGCCATTGAGCTGGTGAACGGCAAGGCGCGCGTGGTGCGGGAGGAGCTGTGCGACGGCGCCGGCTTCTGCCTGTCGGTGTGCCCGACCGGCGCGCTGTCCATCGAGGTGCGCGAGGCGCCGGCCTTCGACGAGGAGGCCGCGCATCAGCGCATGGAGGAGCGCGGGAGGGTATATATCGCTCAGCGCTGTTTCATTTGTGGGGCCAGCGAGGAGACACAGGCGCTTCTGCCGGTGCGCAAGGCCGGCCAGAGCCTGTGGGTCTGCACACACTGCCTGCCCATCCTGATTCACGGATAAGGGCCGGCGGCCGGCGCGGCGCCGGGAAAGGAGCCTGCCATGGCGCTGTACAAGGGGTGTCCTGGGGCAAACATATTCAAGGACGTGAAGCCGGAATATATCGAGTGCCCCTACTGCCACGCGGAAGTTGAAATCTGGTCCGATGAACTGCTGGCGCGCTGTCCCTCCTGCCGGCGAATCGTATCGCGCGAGCGCGGGGCTTCCTGCATTGACTGGTGCAAATACGCGGAGCAGTGCATCGGCGCCCAGAAGTACCAGCAGTTGGTCAAGGAGCGGCCGAATCCTGCCGCGGATTCCACGCCGGCCAAGGGAGCGGCATGAGCCGGGTCCCCCTGTACGACCAGCTCAGTGTGGTATATGACCGCTTTGTGGATTGGCCGGCGCGCCTGTCCTTCGAACTGCCCTTTCTGGAAAAACTGCTGGCGGACGCCGGCGCGCGCCGGGTGCTGGATGCCGCCTGCGGCACCGGCCAGCACGCCATCGCCCTGGCGAAGGCCGGCTTTGACGTTGTCGGGGCCGACCTCAGCCAGCCCATGGTGGAGGTGGCGCGCCGCAACGCCGAACAGGCCGGCGTCCATGCCGAGTTTGTGGCCGCCGGCTTCGGCGAGCTGGCCGAAAAGACCGCCGGCCCCTTTGATGCCCTCCTTTGTCTGGGCAACTCCATCCCCCATGTGAACGACCTGGCCCATTTGACCGCTGTACTGCGCGACTTCCGGGCGGTCCTGCGCCCGGGCGGACTGCTTCTGCTCCAACAGCGCAACTTCGACATGGTGCTCCGCCGGCGCGAGCGCTTTTTGCCCCCACAGGTCCACACAGCGGGAGAGGACGAATGGCTCTTCTTCCGCTATTACGATTTTCTGGAGGACGGCCGCCTGCGCTTCAACATGGTGATGGTGCACCGCTCGCCGGCCGGCGATACCTGCCAGATGGAAAGCACCCTGCTCCTCCCCCTGACCAGCGCACAGCTCCTGCCGGCGTGTGCCGACGCCGGCTTCACCGACCTCGCGCTCTACGGCTCCATGCAGGGCGAGCCATTCGACCCCGAGCACAGCTCCGACCTGGTGCTGGTCGAGCGGGCCGGCGGGTGAGCCCCGTTACATCCTCCCCTTTCCCTTATGGTATAATGGTCTTATCACCCGGGTGACGGCCACCCGCGACGTTTTCGAGATAACCATCTGGGGCTGGTATGAGACCATTGGCGCGCCGGCGTATCCTGTACACGCTTCTCCTCCTATGCCTGGTGCTGGCCGGCATCTGGCTGGTTGGGCACTTCCGGGCCGGGCCGGCCGCGCCAACTGCGGCACCGATCGCCGCCACACCGACGCCGGCCGCGTCACCGACTCCCACACCATCGGCCG
>JAPWUQ010000234.1 GCA_028275445.1 Anaerolineae bacterium
GACGAATGGCCTTGGAAGCACAGACCTTGGCCAAGCTGGATCATCCCAACATCGTGCGTCTCTATTCGTTTGAACAAGATCGTCACACCGCGTTCCTCGTGCTGGATTTCATCATTGGCGTTACCCTTCGCCGGCTTCTGGCAGAGCGGGGCAGGGCTTTGTCTCTCGAAGAGAGCACCCACATCCTGCAGCAGGTGGTGGCTGCGCTTCACTACGCCCACACCAATGGCATTGTCCATCGGGATGTCAAACCGGGCAACATCATGGTGCGGTCGGACGGCCATGTGTTCATGTCGGATTTCGGCATAGCCCGCGCGTTAGAGAACGTCACCATGGCGACTATTGCCATCGGCACGCCCGCTTATATGAGCCCGGAGCAAGTTACAGGCCAGGAGATCAGCCCTCGCAGTGACATCTACAGCCTGGGGGTGGTGCTTTATGAGATGGTCACTGGCCGCCGTCCCTTCACTGGGGGGGAAGCCGGCCTTACCGGTACCAATACTCTGGAGCGGGTACGCCAGGCCCATCTGCATCTGGAACCGGTGGACCCGCGCAATTGGAATCCCCAGTTACCTCCTGAAGCGGCCATGGTTATCCTCAAAGCCCTGGCCAAATCCCCGGCTATGCGTTGGCCAGATGTGCTCAGCATGCTGGAAGCGTGGGAAGATGCCGTGGGTATCGTCACTTCCCCGCGCCGCGCGGCGGCAGCTCCACGGCCGCCGGCCGAACTGCTTGAGATGAAACGCGGCCTCCAACAACTGGTTCAACAAGGACAGTGGTCCCAAGCGCTGGCCCTTGCTTCCACTATCCTGGAGAAATGGCCTCAAGAGCGGGAGGTCACTGTCACTCAATTCAAGGTGCGTTATCTGAATAATCTGGAACAAGAGTTGCAAACCGCCCTGGACCAGGCACGACAGTTACGGCGGGCAGAGGATTGGGAGGCTTGCCTGAGCATCGCCAAGGCTCTGGCAGAAGAAGCACCTGGGGTAGCGCGCTATCGGGAGCTCATACAGCTTTGCCAGCAGGAACTCCAGTGGATCGAGGCGAGCCGGCAAGCCGAACGCTTCATCGCCCAGGAGCGCTGGGAAGACGCGGAAGCGACCCTCCTTGCCATCCCCACATCGCATCCCGAAGCACTTCGACTCCGTCAGGAATTGGACCAACAGCGCCGGCGCAAAGAGCGAGTCAACGAGCTTTACCTCGAGGCGCAGCGCCAACTGGCCAATCAGGCGTGGGACGCCGCCATCGTTGCGGCCAATATGGCGCTCACAGCCGGCGGCGATCCGGCCATTTTCCAACCCCTCATCACCCGCGCGCTGGAGGAAAAACGCCTGACAGAACAGATCTCTCATCTCCTAGCCCAGGCGGCGCAGGCTCAGCAACAGGGAAATTGGGATCAGGCGATCCATGCACTCCAGCAGGCGGTAGCCTTACAGCCCAACAATCCTCAGTTGGTCTCCCAGCTTGCAACGCTGGAAGAGCAACTTGCCTGGCGGAAACGCTTGGAACAAGCGAGGGGGCTATTGCACCAGTACCAATGGCAGCCGGCCATGGCCCTTCTCGAGGGGATCCCTCGCGAGTTCTCTGACACTGCAGAGCTCCTGAACCAGGCGGAGCGGTGCCGGACATGGCAGGAAAAACTAGAAGAGGCTCAGCACAGCAGTGATCCGGAAAGCATCCTGAAACTTCTGGACGAACTGCCGGCAGATTTCCCCGGAAAAGAGGAGCTCCGCCAGAAAGCGTTGGAGACGATTGCCGGCCAGGATGCCTTCGGATCATGGGAGGTCGCCGTTCGCCAGGCACTGGACGCCGGCCAATGGGACGAAGTTATTTCCATCTGCCAGGAAGCACTCAATGCTCCTCAAGCCCCTGACAAATTCCGCTCCTGGCTCCAACAGGCGGAACACGAGCGAACGGTGGACAGGCAGGTCGAGGACATCCTTTCCTCCGCCCGCCAGGCCCTCGACGAGCAGAATTTCCCGCAGGCCATTGCCTTGCTGGAAAATGCCTCTTCCCTTCGGCCGAACCGTCAGGATATTCAGGAGCTTCTTCGGTCCGCACGTCAATCCCAGCAATTGCTCGAACGTAAGGAAATGGCGCGCCAGGCCATCGCAGAACAACGGTGGGAATCGGCATATGAGACCCTCGCCGGCATTCCCGAGCCGGACCCCGAAGCCACCCAACTCATGACTACCCTCCAGGATTCCTGGAAGATGTCCCTCCTCCGGGAACTGGATCAGGCCGAATCCGGACAACGCTGGCAAGATGCCATAACCATCTTCCAGGAGCTCGATAAGCACCAGTGGATGACGCCTGACCTGCTACAACGCAAGGAACATGTATTGCGTTCTCTCCGGCGCGTCTCCCTCCAACAGCATATTTATCAGGCCATTCAGCAAGGTGATTGGAAACAGGCCCTTCGGCACGCTCAGGAAGCCCGCCGGCAGTTCCCCGATGACGCCGAATTCCAGCACCTGGAGGAGAAGGCCAGACAGCACCTTGCCGCCGCACGCCCAGCCGTTCTCCGCACGCCTTATATAATCGCCGGCGCCGTCATCCTGCTTGGCATCGTTATCTCCCTCTTCTTTGTGTTGGGGCGAGGCAGTACGATCGGTACCGCAGGCCCTGTTGGGGCCACTTCCGTTGCGGCTGTCCTGCCTCCAGCAACCCCCACATTCTCGCCGACTCCCACACAAACCGCCGGCGTAGTGATCTACACCTCCACTCCTTTGCCATCTCCGAGCCATACATTTACCCCAACCCGCACACCCACGCCGCGGCCGTCCCCGACGCGCACCCCAACCCGCACACCCACGCCGCGGCCGGCGTCCACCCGCACCCCTACCCCACGGCCGACACCCACGCCGGCCTCAGCCGTCTCTCTGCCCAACATCTCCCTCACCGCGCCGGCCAACGGCGCCGTGTTCCTGGGACGCGATGCGGCCATCACGCTACAGTGGCAGTCGGTCAAGCCCTCCTTACAGCCGGACGAATATTATCTTGTCATCCTGGCCTTCCCGCATAATTCCGCCACTTGGTACGATTATCAGTGGACCAAGAACACTTCCATCGTCTTGCCCAAGTATCTGTTCGACAATGTCACTGGAGATCGCATCTTTCGCTGGACCGTGGGGCTGATCCGCCTGCAGGCCGGCGAACCCACAGGCGATCCCACCGGCCGGATCACTATCCTCTCTAACGCCAACGATATCTGGCAGTTCCAATGGGCCGGCGGCGGTGATGCCGGCGGCGGTGGCGGCGGCCCGCCGCCCACCTGGACCCCCAGACCATAATCTGAAGAAGGGAGGTGTGCCATGACTCGCGTTATCCGCAGGGGAAAGGGTTTGCGCATGCTGGTGCTCGCGTGTCTTCTGCTGTTGGCGCTGGCCGGCCTGCCGACGGCGGCCCAGGAGCCACCACCGCCGACTGCATCTCCCGAGGGAGGGGAGATGCCCATGCCGCCCGGGCCGCGGTGGGAGTGGGAGAGGCTGGCGCCTTGGGAATTCGGCCGGCCGGATGTGGAGCCGGCCAGCCCGGGCACCGCGCCCTACCGCTACTTCCTCTTTTCCATCGGCGCCCAGGCGCCGGCGGGGCAGTTCAATTACCCTTCCGGTGTGGCGGTGGGGCCGGACGGGACGGTGTATGTGGCGGATACCGACAACCACCGCATCCAGCGCTTCCGCGCCGACGGGACTTTCCTGGGGGCCTGGGGCTCCTGCGGATCGGAGGAGGGCAAGTTCTCCAGTCCTCGCGGTGTGGCGGTGGGGCCGGACGGGACGGTGTACGTGGCGGACAGCGGGAACCACCGCATCCAGCGCTTCCGCGCCGACGGGACTTTCCTGGGGGCCTG
>JAPWUQ010000235.1 GCA_028275445.1 Anaerolineae bacterium
CTTATCGCCCACCCGCAGGGGCACCTCGGGGCCGGCCAGCTCCAGGATGCCGTGCTCGGCCGACAGGACCCCCACGCGCGCTCCGGGCACCCCCACCACTTCCGGTGTGGAGACGACGTTGTCCATCGCCTTGCGGCCGGCATCGCACACGGCGCGCGTGGCTGTCGGCCGGCTGATGACCGTGGTCAGCAGGAAAAGCGACGGCTCCAGCGGCACCCCCCACCGCCGGTAGGTCACGTCGGTGAACACCGCGCCGCCGGCCTGGATCTCCGTCACCCCCGGGATGCCCGCCGTGATCCAGTAGCTCCCGCTCCCCCCGCACGAGACGATGTCCACCGGCAGGCCGGCCTGCCGCGCCATTTCGGCGGTGCGCACCAGCTTCCCGACCGATTCCGTGCAGACGCGGCGCTTTTCCTCCGCGTCCGGGATGGCCACGACATGGCCTTCCCACGACATGAAACCAGTGAAGCGCAGTCCCGGCAGTTCTGCCACCTGGCCGGCAAAACGCACCCCCGCTTCCCCTGGCTCCACGCCACAGCGGTTCATGCCGGTGTTGACTTCCACCAGGACGCGCACCTGTACGCCGGCCTCCTGCGCCGCGCGGGAAATCTCTTGGGCGTTCTCCAGGCTGTCCACCGCCACCATGACGTCGGCCGTCTTCCGCAAGTAGACCAGCCGGCGCACCTTCTGCTCGCCCACCACTTGATTGGCCACCAGGATATCGCGGATGCCGGCCGCCGCCAGCACCTCCGCCTCCCCCAGCTTGGCGCAGGTGACGCCATGGGCGCCGGCCCGCAGGAGCTTATGGGCAATGGCCGGCACCTTGATCCCTTTCATATGCGGCCGCCACCCCACCCCCGAACGGCGGAAAAAGTCCGCCAGCACCTGGATATTGCGCTCCATAATGTCCAGGTCCACCCACAGGGCGGGGGTATCCAGCGCTTCCTTCGGGAGGCCGACCTGACTGCATGCTTTGCACATAATATGCCCTCTCCATCGCGATGCATCAGCGAATGTCAAGGGCATATTACTCCCACTTGCTTCGATTGTCAACTTGTCCTACCATCAGTCCGCAATATGATGGCGGTGCTCCGCCGGCGTATGGCGCCGGATGAAATCCAGCGCCGCCCGCCAGACCCGCTCGCGCTCCGCATCCACCGTCACGCAGTGGCCCGAATGCACCATCAGCAGTTCCTTGCTCGCGGAGCGGACGGCAGAGTACAGCTCCTGGGCGGAGGCCGGCGGCACCAGGCTGTCCTGATCGCCCTGCACGATCAGGATGGGAGCTTGGATATCACGCAGGCGCGGCCGCACCTGCCGCATGAGCTTCATCATCTCATGGGCTGAGCGCGTGGGATAAACCTCGTAGCTCCACAGCCGGCCAAAGGTCTCCGGGTCCACATAGTCCGCCTTTTCGGGCGGTTCCTTCTCAATGTAGCGCAGGAAATGTTTGGCGATAGGGACGAGGGGGAACAGGCGACTGCTGACCCGAATCGCCGCGGCCATCGCAATAAGGCCGTGCACCGGATAGCGCTCCCCCAGGTACAGGGTCAGCAGGCCGCCCATGGACAGCCCGCCCACAAAGACGACCGGACACCGCCCTTGTAGCTGTCGCAGGCCCTCCTCTGCCGCGCCGGCCCAATCCCGCCAGGTCGTGCGCTCCATGTCCTCCACCTGGGTCCCGTGCCCCGGCAGGAGAATGCCGGAGACCGTCAGGCCGTGTGCCGCCAGGAATTCCCCCATCGGCCGCATTTCCGCCGGCGCGCCTGTAAAGCCGTGTATCAGGAGACAGCCGACGGGGCCGCCGGCAAAAAAGAAGGGCGAAGGGTCCAGCCAGGGATGCCGTGCCATGCATCACCTCCTTGTGAAGCGAAAGGCCCGTGCAACCAAAGATATTATGAGGGCACTGGCAGCTCCAGTGCCCTCATCACCTGCGGTCTTCGACTGCGCTTATTCCGCCGGCTTCCAGCGCAGGATCGGATTGCGCGCCGCCCCGACCTCGTCGAGCCGGCTCACCGGCGTGTTATGCGGCGCCTCATGCAGGAGCTCCGGATTGGTCTTCGCCTCCTCGGCGATGCGAAGCAGCGCATCGGCGAAGTAATCCAGGCTCTCCAGGCTCTCCGTCTCCGTGGGCTCAATCATCAGCGCCTCGGGCACGATGAGCGGGAAGTAGTTGGTGGGCGGATGCACGCCGTAGTCAATGAGCCGCTTGGAGATGTCCAGCGCATGGATGTCCGGGGCATCCTTGAGCTTGCCCTCCACCACGAACTCGTGCTTGCACAGGCGGTCGTACGGCAGAGGGTAGACCTTCTTGACCTTGGCCATGAGGTAGTTGGCGTTGATGACCGCGTTCTCCGCCACGCGGCGCAGGCCCTCGGCGCCCAACATGCGGATATAGGTGTAGGCCTTGATCATCACGCCGAACTGGCCGTAGAAGGTCTTGACACGCCCGATGCTCTTCGCCGGCATGACCAGGCGGAAGAAGACCTCGACCATTTCCTCTTCGTCCTCATGGACATGGCCGGCATGCTCTTCCTCGCCCACCACCTGGATATCCACGATGGGGCCGGGCAGATAGGGCACCAGCTTTTCCACCACGCCCACCGGACCACTGCCTGGGCCGCCGCCGCCGTGCGGCGTGGAGAAGGTCTTGTGCAGGTTGAAGTGCATGACGTCAATGCCCAGGTCCGCCGGCTTGACGATGCCGAGCATGGCGTTCATGTTGGCGCCGTCGCCGTACATCAGGCCGCCGGCCTCGTGCACCAGCCGGCTCACCTCGCAAACATGCTCATCGAACAGCCCCAACGTGTTGGGGTTCGTGAGCATCAGGCCGACAACGCGGTCGTTCAGGTTGGCCTTCAGATGCTCCAGGTCCACGTTGCCGCGCTCATCGGATTTGATCTCCACCACTTTGAAGCCGGCCATGGCCGTGGAAGCGGGGTTGGTGCCGTGGGCCGAATCGGGGATGAGGATGGTATCCCGCTGGGTCTCACCCTGATCGTGCAGATAGGCGCGCATGATCAGGATGCCGGTGAGTTCCCCGTGAGCGCCGGCCGCCGGCTGGAGGGAGACGCCGGCGAACCCGCTGATGGCCTTCAGCATCTCCTGCAGTTCCCACATCAACTGCAGGTTGCCCTGCACCTGGTCCTCCGGCTGATACGGATGGGTGTACACGAAGCCGGGCAGACGCGCCGCCACCTCATTGACCTTCGGATTGTACTTCATGGTGCAGGAGCCCAGGGGATATATCCCCAGGTCCACGCCGTAATTCATGCGGGACAGACGCACGAAATGGCGCACCACGTCCACTTCCGAGACTTCCGGCAGGGGCAGGTCCTCGCGGCACAGCTCCGCCGGGATATCCGCCGGCGGCACATCCAGCTCCGGCAGGGTAGCTCCCACGCGGCCAGGCGAGCTTAACTCGAAGATCAAGGGTTCGACAATCTTAGCCATTGCTCGCCACCTCCCGCAGTGCTTCCACCAGCGCGTCGATCTCGTCGCGCGTGTTCATCTCCGTCACTGCAAACATCAGGCTGTCCTCCAGCCCAGGGCACACCTTTGTCACCTCAAAGCCGCCGACGATGCCCCATTCCTCGTACAAATAGCGGTTGATATCCGCCGCCGGCTTCGGACAGCGCACCACAAACTCGTTAAAGAAGGGCTTGTCCGACAGCAGGCGGTAGCCGGGGATCTCGGTGATCCTCCTGGCGGCGTAGTGTGCCTTGTGATAGCACAGCTCCGCCACCTTGCGCAGGCCCTGCTTGCCCAGCGCCGACATGTACACGGCCGCGGCCAGGGCATTCAACCCCTGGTTGGTGCAGATGTTAGAGGT
>JAPWUQ010000236.1 GCA_028275445.1 Anaerolineae bacterium
CGGCGGGGCAGGAGCCCCAGGGCCACGCTGAACCCGTCCAGCGGGGCGATGGGGATCAGGTTGAAGATGGCCAGCCCAATGTTCAACAGGATGATGCTGAAGAGGATATCCCCCAGCCCCGGGAGCAGGGCGCTCCCCCGCAGTGACAACGGCAGATTGCCGAAGCGGATGAGCAGAGACACCAGGGCCGCGACCACCAGGTTGGAAAGGGGGCCGGCGAACGAGGTGATGGCCATGCCGGCCTTGGGGCTTGTGCGGAAATTCCACGGGTTCACCGGCACGGGCTTGCCCCAGCCCACGCCGGCCACCAACAGCATCAGGCTTCCCAGCGGATCCAGATGGCGCAGGGGGTTCAGCGTCAGCCGGCCCATATTCTTCGCCGTCGGGTCCCCCAGCCGAAAGGCGGACCAGGCGTGCGCCGCCTCGTGCACCGTGATGGCTATCAACAAGGCGATAATACGCGAGATAAGATCGGCAAAGCTCAAGCCGCTGAAGAGCATACATCCTATCCTTTCATTTTCCCCGCAGGAAGACCTGCAGGCTCTTTCTCCTCGATTATAGCATACCTGCGCGAGAAGCAGAAACTGCGCGGCGCCGGGGTATTCCATATGCCCGCCGTATCCAGGCGTTTCGCAGTGGGGCGCCTTTGTGTTATAATGCCGGCGGAATCCCAAGATGAGGTCATTTCTGCGGGAAAAGGGGAGATGGGGATGCCGGAGTATCGGGAGATCCGCATGGGGCAGGTGGTGCAGTTGCGCAAACCCCATCCCTGCGGGTCCGATAAATGGGTGGTGGTGCGGTTGGGCACGGATATCGGCATCCGCTGTCTGGGATGCGGCCGGCGCGTGCTGTTGCCCCGCAGTACGTTTCTCAAACGGGTCAAAAAGTGGCTCGATGAACAGCTTCCAGATGCCGCCGGCGCATCTCCTCCTCAGCTTCCGTGAAGGGCGAGCCTGCTGGCATGAGCTCGGAGAGACACCAGGGCTTTCTCAGCCTGCTGAATAACCCGGCCTTCGTGCGCCTGTGGCTGGCGGAGACCATCGGGCTTTCCGCGCAGAACGGCATTCACTTTGCCCAGATGGTCGCCGTCGAGCATCTCACCGGTTCCACGACTTACGTGGGCTTTATGATCCTGGCGTTCAGCCTGCCGGGGGTGTTGTTCAGCACGCTGGCCGGCGTGGTGGTGGACCGGCTCTCCAAAAAAACGGTGCTGGTGGTCTCCAACTTCGTCCGCGCCCTGAGCATCTTCGGGTATGTGCTGGCGCTGAAACTGCTGACGGGCTGGCAGGCGCTGGTGGCCATGTATCTGGTCACCTTCGTCTCGGCCACGTTGGGGCAGTTCCTGGCGCCGGCCATGTGGGCCAAGGTGCCGCTCATCGTCGGCGAATCCAATCTGCTGGCGGCCAACGCGCTGTTCAACCTCACCTCCATCCTGGCGCAAGGCATCGGCCTGCTGGTGCTGGTGCCGTTGGCGGTCAAGTTCCTCGGTATTCCCGTCACCTTCCTGATCCTTTCCATCGCCTATCTGGCCGTCACCGGCCTGGCGATCAGCCTGCCGCCGGACCGGCCGGCTCCCCGCGCGGCGCCGGCCGCTGTCTCGTCCCTGCGCCGCACCTGGCACGAACTGCGCGAGGGTCTGGCCTTCGTCGTCTCGCGCCGCGAGATCGCCATCCCGATGGGGCACGTGACCCTTATCGCCACCCTGCTCATGGTGATGGGCATGATGGCGCCCGGTTTCGCCGCCCGCGTGCTGGGCATGTCTGCCGAGGATGCCGTGTATATATTCTCGCCGGCCGGCGTGGGCATGGCACTTTCCACCGCGGCCCTGGGCCGCTGGGGCCGCCGGCTGAGGCGCGAGGACTGGGCCAACCTGGCCCTGATGGGCTCTGCGCTGGCCTTTGGCCTGCTGGGATACCTCAGCCGTGGGCATCTTTCGGCCCGCGCCCCGCTGTTTGAGATTTACCCGGGCCGCGCCTTCACCCTGACCATGGGCGTCATGGCGGTCGCTCTGCTGGCCGGCTTCTGGATGGCCACCCTCAACACCGTCTCCCAGACCGCCATCCAGGAGCGCTCGCCGGCCTACATCCGAGGGCGCGTCTATTCCGTCCAGTTTCTGCTCTCCAACCTGATCGGCATCCCGCCGATGCTGGGGCTGGGCGCGGTGGCCGACACCCTGGGCATTCCCACCGTGTGCTTTATCCTGACAGGGTTGATCCTCATCACCTGGCTCATCACGTTGGCCAACATGCCGGCGGTGCACCGCGCCCGGGTGCAGGAGCGCTGTGCCGCCGGCGTGGAAGCCGGCCGCCGGCATGTCCTTATCCTGGCATCCCCGCACGACCGCGGCGCATGGAACGCCGGCCTGGCCCTTCAACAGGCCCTCACCGCGCTCTCGGATACCGTTCAGGTCACGCTGGCCGATGTCCTGGACTACCAGCCGGCGTTCATCCAGCGCCTGAGCGCATGGTTCCGCCATGCCGGGGCCGGTTCCTGGCTCCATACACGACTGCATTCCGGCGCGGTGTTCGCGCGCTGGCGGCGGTCCCTGGCGCAGGCACTGCTGGGGCCGGCGGTGCGCGCCCTCTTGCAGGCTCTGCGGCCCGAGGCGGTGCTCTGTCTCGATCCCATGCTGTGTCATCTGTGCGGCCGCCTGCGCCGGCGCATGGACCCCCCGCCCAGCCTGATAGCGGTTATCCCCCAACTGGCGCGCGTGGACCCGCTGTGGGCGCAGGGTGAGGTAGACTGGTGCGTGGTCCCCACCCAGATGGCGGCCGAGAACGCGCGCGCCGCCGGCATACCGCCGGCAAAGGTCCATGTCCTCGGCCTGCCCATCCACCCCTCGCTGTCCGCCGAAGGGCTTCCCAAAGATCAGATGCGCCGGCAGTTGGGCTGGGATGAGCACCTGCCGGCGGTGCTGGTGGTGTGCGGCCGGCGCGGGAGCCGCTCCTTCTGGGAGTGCTGTCGGGCGCTGGCGGAGAGCCGGCAGGCGATGCAGGTAATCATAGCCGGGGTCTCGTCCCCCCGCCGCATGAAGCGCCTGAAAAGCCTGCCCTGGCAGGTGCCGGTGCGTATCTTGCCTTTCGTGGAGCATCTGCCGGCGTTCCTGCGGGCCTCCGACGTGCTGATCACTCGCGCCGGCTCCAGCATCATCGCGGAGGCGCTGGCGGCGCGGGTGCCGGTGCTGTTACTGCCGGAGGAGGGTCAGGATGATGCCAGTGTGGCGCTGGTGGTGGGGGCCGGCTGTGGCGCGGTGCTGGACCCGCCGGCCCATGTGGGCATGGTGCTGGCCGAGTGGTTGAGGCCGGATAACCCTCTGCTGGCGGAGATGGCGGAGCGCGCCGGCCGCCTGGCCGACCCGCACGCCGCTGTCCGGATCGCGGCCCAGGTGCTCTGCTGGATGGACGAGGAGAGCGGCGCGGCGGTTTCGGATTCCGCACACGTTGTGGTACAATATGATAATCCGGATGCAGTGCAGGACACGGGATGAACGAAGCGGGAGACTGGGGAATGATCGGTCATGCGCCGGCCGTGCGCCTTCTGCGGGCGGCGGTGGAACAGGGCCGGCTGTCCCATGCCTATCTGTTCCTGGGGCCGCCGCAGGTGGGCAAGCGCACCCTGGCGCGGGCCTTTGCGCGTGCCCTCAACTGCCAGGCGGAAGATGCGCGCCGGCCGTGCAACGCCTGCCGTTCGTGCCGGCTGGCGGCGGCGGATAAACATCCCGATATTATGACGGTGCGGGGCGAGGGGGAGAACGGCGCCATCCTGGTGGAACAGGTGCGCGCCATTCGACGGGAGGCCAGCCTTTCCCCGATGGAGGGGCGCTGGCGGGT
>JAPWUQ010000237.1 GCA_028275445.1 Anaerolineae bacterium
TTTTGATGGCCGGGTAGGCCTGGCGCAGGAGTTCGGCATAGGCGGCCGGCGCGTTCCCCCAGCATCCTCCTTGGGCGCCGTAGGTCTCGGCATCGGTGTTGTCCGGCTCGTTATACAGCTCCCAGTGCTGGACCTGGTAGGGGGCTTGGCGGTAGCGGGAGACAGCCTCTTCCAGAAAGCGCAGGAAGGCCTCCTGGCCGGCGGCGTTCAGCGGGCCGCAGGACGTGTCCGCGGCCCAGGTGGGATTGTCGCGCACGGTCAGGATGATCTGAAAGCCATGTTGGCGCAGGGCGCCGAGGAGCTTGTCGTATGTGCCGAAGTGGTAGGCCGGCGGGTTCGCCTGACGGGGTTCGATGGTTCGCCAGCGCAGGGGGACCCGGGCCCAGCGGGCGCCGGTGCCGGCGGCCAGTTCGACCTGGCCCTCATCGCGCTCAGAGGTAAGCTCAATGCCCAGCACTGCGCCGGCGGGTACCGAGGGAGGAGTAGGGGATGCGGCGGCCGGCGCGGGTGGTGCTGGGCGAGGCGCGCAGGCGGACAGCAGGAAAAGGACGCATGTCATCCATACGGCGGCCCCGATGAGCCTGCCGGCCGGCGCTTTCCACCGCATCATCCGAATCTCCCGGTGATGTAATCCTCCGTGCGCTTGTCGCGCGGGTTGGTGAAAATCTGAGCGGTGGGGCCGTATTCGACCAGGTAGCCCACCCGCTGCTCATCCACCATGAGGAAGGCGGTGTAATGGGAGACGCGAGCCGCCTGCTGCATGTTGTGGGTGACGATGATGATGGTGTAGTGCTCCGCCAAGTCAATCATCAGCTCCTCGATCTTGAGGGTGGCGATGGGGTCCAGGGCGGAGGCCGGCTCGTCCATCAGGATAATCTGCGGTTTGATGGCGATGGCGCGGGCAATGCAGAGGCGCTGTTGTTGCCCGCCCGAGAGGGAAAGGGCGCTCTGGTGGAGCTTATCCTTGACCTCGTCCCACAGCGCGGCCTGGCGCAGGGATTGTTCCACCAGTTCATCCATGTTGCCGCGATAGCCGTTGATGCGGGCGCCCCAGGCGACGTTCTCGTAAATGCTTTTGGGGAAGGGGTTGGGGCGCTGGAAGACCATGCCGATATGCCGGCGCACCTGTACTGGGTCTACGGAGGGGTCGTAAATATTCACGCCCTCGAACAGCACTTCCCCCTCGACCCGCGCCCCCGGGATGAGGTCGTTCATGCGGTTGAAGGCGCGCAGTAAGGTGCTTTTGCCGCATCCGGATGGGCCGATGATGGCGGTGATGCGCTGGCGCTCGATGGCGAGGTTGATATCGCGGATGGCCGGCCAGTCATGGTAAAAGACCGTCAGGTTGCGGGCCTCGATGGCATATTTGCCGGCGCCGGCCAGGGGTTCTGATGTTCGCATACCGGGCTGAAAAGCGATTTTCACGTTCATAGGCTTTCCCTATCCTCGTATTCGGCGTCGTGCGCGCTGGCGCAGGAGCACGGCGCTGGCGTTGAGCGATAACAGCAAGACCATCAGGACGATGCTGGCGGCGGCCGCCAGATTGCGGAATTCACCCTGCGGCCGGCTGGTCCATTGATAAATCTGGATGGGCAGGGTGGTGAACTGGGAGAATGGGCCGGTGGGGTCCACAGTGATGAAGGTCGAGGCGCCCACCACCACCAGCGGTGCGGTCTCCCCGATGGCGCGCGAGATGGACAGGATGGTGCCGGTCAGGATGCCGGGCAGTGCGTTGGGCAGGACATGGTGCCAGATGGTCTGCCATTTGGTAGCGCCCAGGCCGTAGCTGGCCTGCCGCAGGGAGTTGGGCACGGTGCGTATGGCCTCTTGGGCGTTGATGATGATTAATGGAAGGACCAGCAGGCCCAGGGTGAGGCCGGCAGAGAGCACAGTGCGGCCGTTGGCAGTGGCCGGCTCGGCCGCGCCGAACCAGATGCCGCTGGTGATGGGTTCCATAGCGCGCACGAATATCGCCAGGCCCAGCATGCCGTAAATGATGGAGGGAACGCCGGCCAGGTTGTTGATATTGGTCTGGATAATGCGGTTCAGCCAGTTATCCGAGGCGTATTCCTCCAGGTAGACAGCGGCGCCGACCCCCAAGGGAAAGGCGAAAAGGATGGTGATGAGCACCGTCCACAGGGAGCCGAGGATGGCGGTGCGCACGCCGGCCAGCTCCGGCCGGCTGGACTGCGGGCTGGTCAGGAAGCGGGCGTTCAGCCAGGAGCGGAAGCGCAGGTACGCGTCAGGATAGTCGCGCGCTACCTCCTGCATGATTTCGCCGCGCCGGAATATGGAATCGACCAGGGACCAGGTCTTGACGATTTGCGGCTGTACCACCCGTTCCATCACCAGGGCATACAGTTCCTCTTGGGAGCGGGCTTCCAGCGGTTTCTCGCGTTCCAGCCGGCGCAGTACGTTGGCGGAGACATTCTCCTGGAGGATGCGCATAAGCTCCTCTTTGGGAAGTTCTTCCAGCGGCATGCCGGCCAGGCTTTCCGGAGGGACGCGGTACTGCCAGGCCACCAGCCCGAAGGAGGAGTTGATGATGTTGTACAGCAGGGTCAGCAGGACGATGATGCCGAAGACCGTGGATATTTGGAATACCGCGGCCATCCAGCGCGCCGTGCGGTGGCGCTGTGACAAATTCTCTGCAAACTGCTCTTCAGGGAACGCAGAAGAAGGGATTTGTGCCGTCATTCATACACCTCGCGGAAGCGCCGCACGATCCGCTGGCTGATGATGTTCAGCAAGAGGGTCATGAAGAAGAGCACCAGGCCGATGGCGAAGATGCTGTTGTAGTCAATGGAATCGTAGCTCAGGTCACCGCCGCTGATGCGAACGATATGGCCGGTTATGGTTTCCGCCGGCTGGAAGGGGTTGAAGGTCAGGTTGGGGCCGGCGCCGGCGGCAATGGCCACGATCATGGTCTCGCCGATGGCGCGGGAGATCGCCACGATGAAGGCGGCGGCGATGCCGGAGAGGGCGGCCGGCACGACCACTTTGAGAGCGGTCTCCAGCTTGGTCGCCCCCAGGGCGTAGGCGGCCTCGCGCAGGGAGCGCGGGACGGCGTTCAGGGCATCCTCGCTCATGGAGCTGACCAGGGGCAGGACGAGGATGCCGATGACGATGCCGGCGGAGGCGGTGTTGTATACCTCCACAATGTCGCGCCCGAAGATGGAGCGCAGTAGTGGGGTTATGAAGGTGAGGGCGAAATAGCCGTAGACGACGGTGGGGATGCCGGCGAGCACCTCCATGATGGGCTTCAGGATGCTTCGGGCGCGCTCAGAGGCGTATTCGCTCAGGTAGATGGCGATGGCCAGCCCGATGGGCAGTGCGACCAGCATGGCGATGACGCTGGTCATGAGGGTGGCATTGACGAGGGGGAGGATGCCGAACTTGCCGATCTGGGGAATCCACTGGGTGCCGGTGAAGAATTCGGCCAGCGAGACGCGGTCGGCGCGGAAGATCTCCGTGCCGGCAGGGTGCGGCGCCGGCGTGGAACCCTTCACACCGCGGGTCACGCGCAGCAGATTGCCCTCGACCGCTTCCACGCGCAGGATTTCGTCCTGGAGGCGGATGATGTCGCCGGGCCGCAGGGAGGCGCCGGCCGGCTCGACCTCCAGGGTAGTGGTCGCGGCGTCCACGGCGGCGGCCAGGGGTTTATTGGTGCTTTCCCACAGCTCGCGGGTGAAGAAGCGGAGGGACTCCTTGCCCAGCTCGTAGACGATGCCGGCGGTGATCAGGATGGAAAGGACGCCGCACAGGAACAGGATAGCCTGGATGATCGCTTCCCGGATGCGG
>JAPWUQ010000238.1 GCA_028275445.1 Anaerolineae bacterium
TCAGAGAAAGGTGTGGTGCGCCTGCGTACGCCGTCTACGGTGTTGAGTCGTAATGCCCTTGCGGGCATTCGTTGTTTTCAGAGGGGGATTGAGATGCCTATTGAGGGCATCAACCTTCCCCGCCGTCGTAATGCCCTTGCGGGCATTCGTTGTTTTCAGAGGGTACTTTTGCCGTGGGGGAAAAACCCGCAGTTCGCCCCCACAGAAGGGATAAAATGGGGAGAATCCCCATTTTTATCCCCACTAGACCCTCTGATGATATACCCATGATATGCCCGCACCCTAACCGCCCCATTTTTGCGCGCGCCCCCTTCCGGAGCCCCATTTCGCGACACGGTTTTTTAAACTTTCTGAGGGGGTCCGCGCAAAATTGGAAATTTCTATTGTTAAGGTACCCAGATGCCCATATCCACTCAAATAATATACACTTCCGGGTCTTTTGTCAAACTGCCCGTTCCGATGACTTCGGTGCGGATGAGGCAAGCCTGACACAAGCGGTAGACCCGCACGCTGTCCTCCTCCAGAGCGATCGCCTTGCGCACCCGCTTCAACATTTCCTGGCAGTGCTTTTCATCTATCTCTCCCTCGAAGACGCTGTACTGGACACGCGTCAGGTAATCCTCCATGATTTTGGCCAGCCGGCCGCGGCGCTTGTCATCCCGAACGTCGTAGCTGACCACCAGGAACATAGCGCGCCCATACCTCAGCGCCGCACAAACGGCCGATAGGCATCCCCTTCCCGCAGACAGCGCGCCATCTCCCGCGCCTGCTGTTCCATCACCCGCAGATATGGCATCTGCTCGCCGGCCAGCGGATGCCGCACCTCCTCATGAAACCGCCGCTCCAGCTCACGCAGGAAAATCGCCTTTCCCTCCTCCGTCAGCCAGATAGGCTGTAATGTCCCGCCCGACGATGTCCGCTCGCCCGCCGGCGGGGATGCCGGCTCTGCCTCATCTTCCTGATCGTCGGCCGGCGGTTGGTGCTGAAAATGGGCCAGGGTCAGCACTCGGTCGTTGATACAGCGCAGTACCACGCTGTCCACAATAACCGGCCGGAACTCCTCGATCAGGTCCAGCGCCAGACTGGGACGGTTGTAGGCGACGCCGTGCAAAAACCCCAGATAAGGGTCCAGCCCCACGCTCTGGACAATGGACTCCATGCGCCGCGTCAGGATGACATAGCCGAAGCTCAGCAGGGCGTTGACCGGGTCGGTGGGAGGCCGGCGCACCCGCCGGCAGAAAGTGAACTCGGGATTGGTCAGCAGTTGGCCCAGGGCATACATGTACTGGCCGGACGCACTCCCCTCGATGCCCAGCAGGGTTTGTATGTCCGGTGCAGAAGACACAGTTGGCAGGCCGGCGCGCAGGCGCTCCAGCGCGCGGGAGACATCGGCCTCGGGACGAAAGCGCGCCCAGCGCTGGAGGCTGGTGCGCATGTTTTCGATCTTGCCGGCGACGATACAGCGGGCCAGGCGCAGGACATCGGCGGGGTTGGCGGCACGCTGATACTGCGCCATACGTAGGGCCACATGGGGCGGGGTCTCACCCACCAGCCGGCCGCGGTAGCGCCCATCCTGATTCAGGAACACCACGTCAATACTGCTGGACAGCAGGGCCTTAAGGGCCGGCGTGGTCAATCCCACATTGCCGAAGAGCACCACCTGATCCACCTTGAACAGGGGGATCTCCTGGATGGTGCGGCCATCCTTGCGCACGCATAACCGCCGGCTTTCCTTATGTAATTGTGCCCCCTGTTCGATGACGTACAGTGTGGTCATGTCTCATCCGATGGGGTGGACGCCGGCCGCGCCTGCCCCATGCCCATGGTGGTCTGGTAGCCCACGCCGGCGTACAAAGCATATTCCGCCAGCAGATGCAGAGCGTGCACCCAATAGCGATCGCTGTTCAGCGCCAGGAAAACCGCCTGCCCCACAAACCCGACCTGCAGGGAGCCGTCCTTAAAGGGCAGGATGCGGGTGCGGAGCTGGTAGCGGGCCAGGGCGACCATCTCCTCGGCGTAGCGGCGCAGGTCGGGGCTGATGGCCGCCGGCGAGAAGGCCTGCCAGCGCTCCAGCAGACTGCCGAAGACCAGGGCCGGCAGGGGCAGTGGGACGTTCTTGCCGCTGGAATGGAAGGTGGTCGGGCTGGCGAACTCCAGGGCGATGCGGCGCTGGATGGGGCCGGCGGCCAGCAGGCGGCGCTGGAGCATGGCGGTGTAGTCGTCCTGGCCGGCCCAAGGGTGCTCGGCAGGGTCCAGTGTGGCGCGCAGAAGACGGTAGGGCCGGCCGTCCAGCTCCACCTCCGCCGGCGGATGGGCGGCAATGTCCCGCAGTACGGCACTGACCGGCGCCGAGAGGCCGGTGAAGCGCAACCAGAGGGGAGTGGAGGGGGTCAGTGCGAGTTGATTGCCCTGCCGGCGGCCGCCGATCAGGTTCGAACAGGTGAACGGCTTGGGGCCGGAGGCGTCGTGCAGTTCGGCCGCCAGGCCGGCATCGCGCTCCGCCACCAGGCGCAGGAAGAGGGCGTGGCTGGCGCGGCCGTGATTGAGCGGCACCAGGCCGCCGGCGGGGCTTTGCAGTTCCATCACCAGGCTGGTCAACATCTGGCTCATCTCCGGGTGCGCGCCGCGTCGCGCACTGCCTGCAGATTGATGATCTCCGCCACCTCATAGCGCGGCGGCAGGGTATCCTGCACCGGGCGCAGGCGCACAATGGGGGGAAAATAGCCCATGCGCCCATGCAGTTCGGCGATGAGGGTGACGGCAATGAAGTTGAGGGACGGCGGGATGATCAGCAGGGGCGTCCCCTGCCATTCCTCCGGGAGCAGGCCGGCGGCATCCGCCAGCTCCCGCACCTGCTCCGTAAACGATCGGTCATGCGCAAACTGTACGGGAATATGGATGACCCGCTCGATCGGCTCCGTCACCATGGACTGCAACTGCTGTAGCTGTGTATGACTCAATGGATGCGTGAAGTTCAACAATATCATGCGGTACCCTCCGCACCAGGATGATGGGCCATTGAGATTCCGCGGTGCTCCATTATGTCGAGCCATCTGCGCCGGGTATGGGCATTTCCTCGATGCTCTCCACGAACTTAGCGACGTTGTCCACCACCGTTTTCGCGGACACGGGCTGTTCGCGCATGCCGGCGTGCAGGAGATCGTTGCGGCGCTCCGTGATCCTGGCCCATAACTGCGCCACATCCTCGGGGATGGATGGCTCCGACATGTTTTCCGCGCCGGCGGTCTCGCCGGCCTTCTTGTCCCGCAGGCGATGGCCCGCATTGTTCAAGGCTTCCTCCGCCTGGTCCCGCCGTTTCCTGTCGTACATCTGATCCGCATGGCCCATGCAGGCAATGACCCAGGAGACGAGCCACTCCCGCGCCAAGGCCAGCGCCTGCACGTACTGCTGGTGCTCGAAATACCAGCGGATGAGGGCTTTCTGCCGGCGCAGGTCCTCGTGCCGACCCGCTTGGCGAGGGTTGTTCAGCGCCAACCCTGCGAAGGCCTGGCCGACCCTCTCCAAGAGGACGCGCAGTGGCTCGATATAGACGCGGCGCGCCTCCGGGCCGGCGAAATGCGTGCGCAGATGCTCCTGTAGGGCATGCGCTTTTTCCACGACCTCATGCGGGCGGATAAGCCGCAGGGCGAGGGAGATATCGCGCAAACTGTCAGCCAGCCGGCCCCAGGCGAACATCTCCTTGTTTTCCACCTCGCCCCGGCGCGCCCATTCCGACTTTTCCCTCCCCGCCAGATCGGCCAGGTCTCTGCCGTCGCCGAAACGGATAAAGCGGTCCGCG
>JAPWUQ010000239.1 GCA_028275445.1 Anaerolineae bacterium
CGCCACCGTCACCTGGAACGCAACCGTCTCCCCCACCGTCGCCGGCCCGCTGGCAGGCTCCGTCACCACCTTCTCCACACTCAGCCCAATCGTGGGCAGCTCCAGGTCCACCTGCAACACGGTGGTTTCGCCCGAGTACCAAGGGTAATCGTAGCGCCAAACGCCGGAAGGCAGAGGATCAGTGCCTCCGATCTTCTTCACCCGGGCCAATTGTCCAGCAATATAAAACTCGATCAGGTCTCCAGCGTGTGCTCCCTCTCGCTCTGGGGTGTCAGGATCGTCTCCTGGGACGGAAAAGTCATTGGGAGAATAGCCAAAGTGCCCGTTCGAGTCCACTACCGTGGAGAATTCCAGTGTGGTGCCCTTGATTTTGGCGGTGAGTGTGGTGCCGGCGGGCGCCTGCACACCCCCCATGGTCACATCGCCATAAAAATAATGCCCCATTTGTGGGATGGCAAACACGCTCCAGGGCGGCAACAGCGCCAATACCAGGGCGAGCAAAGTCGCGATGGAAAACGCCCGCCGAAGGACTTTGGAATTCCATACCCATCTGTTGATACGCATGGCATCTCCCTCCTGAGAAGCAGCATTCCTATCTGCCAGAACTTCCCCATGGGGCGGTTATGAATGGGGGCTAGTGGGGGTGCTGGCAGGGAATATTCCCCGGCCAGCACCGCACACCGTCAAGTGTGGATCAAAGGGACCTCGTGACAGGACACATCTCACGGATACAGAGTGCCGGCCTGATCCAGCGCCACCCAGTAGCCATACCCGACCTTCATAGCATTCGTCGCCGCGGGGATCTTGTACATGCCCTCATCAAAGTAGTACATAGCCCGCACGTACGGAAGCAGGGTGCCCAGGTATTGCTCAACAGTCTTGGGATCATCCAGCGCATCGGACTGGGTGACATGGTAGCCGATGAGGTTCCAGCCGGCGGACAGGGCATAGGACTTGGGCGCCGCCGGAGGCCTGGGCTGGAAGAGACCCTTGTTGGTCAGGGTGGCGGCACTGGACATGCGCACCCAATAGCCGCGGCCAGTGGTCATGGTGGTGAACTGCTTGATGGGGCTCGGATCCGGCTCCCACCGCTGTTCGCCCACGCCCGGCGTCCACTGGGAGACACGCACGACGGGCAGGCCGGCCATCACGCTGGCAATATTCTCATCATTGGGAATGAGCGGCAGGGAGATGAGGTTCCAGCCAGCGTTTAGCTGGATATCCCAGCTTGCACCGTAGACGAAAGCCTTAGAGTCTGGGGCCGAGGAGGTGCCCAGCGCGTCGAAGGCCTTGGCCGTGACGGTGTAGGTCTCCCCACCCATGAACGGCACCAAAGAGGCATCATAGGACCAAGAGGTGGTGCCGGCTGCCAGGAGCCATTCCGCCGAGGACTGCCACGCATAGCCGTTCCAGTATCCAGAGGGGCCCTGGATGGTAATCTTGACCTGGGCGACATCCCTTCCTGCGGTGCCGCTGAAGCCGGTCGGCTGGGTATGGTTCGCGATCGGGTTAACAGACACGCTGAGGCCAGACGGGACCTTCACTGTGATCTCGGTGATGGTTTCCTGGTTCGCATCGTCAATGGCTTTGGCCCGGATGGTGTGGTTCCCAACCGACAGGCCAGTGAACGTATGCGTCCAGGTCGCCCAGGTACCGCCAATGCTGGTATCGGTGGCATTGACCCACGCACCATTATCCAGTTGGACCTGCACCAGGACCACCGCACCGGCGCCATCATCCGCGGTACCCTCAACGGTTACACTTGTACCCACGAAGGCTCCGTCCGCGGGGCTGGTGATGGCAACCGCCGGGCAAGCATCGTAGACGAAGGAGTTGGAGTCAGTGGCCTCGTTGCCGGCGGCATCCACGGCCTTGGCCTCCACTGCGATCGTTGCATGATCCGTCAGGGACGCGTTGTCAATTTCGAACGTCCACTCTCCGGCATCATACTCGGCCTCTTTCCAAGCACCGCCGTTAATCCTGACATACACCTTCTCCACGCCGGCGAACGTGTCCGAGGCAGAGCCGCTCACCGTCGTGATATCACATGCCTGGTCAATAGCATCAATACTGACCGTGGGCGGGGTGACATCATAACCGAAGGTGACGGAGACGGACGGGTCATTGCCCGCATTGTCATTCCCCTTGGCAGACAGCGTATAGGTCTCGCCGTCCGTCCAGGTGACCGCACGGGCATCCCACTCCCAGGCGGTGCTGTCCGCCAGGAATGAGGTCGGTGTAATGACCCAGCCGGTCCCGGGGGCCCAATACTTTCCATCACTACTGCGCGTGAGGGTCAGCTCTACGCTTGCCATGCCGGAATGGGCATCGCTGGCTGTGCCGCTGAACGCACCTGGCATAGTGCGGTAATACTTTCCATCTTCAGGCACCGTAATGCTGACCGTGGGCGGGGTGTCATCGTACCAGAAGGAGGCTGAAACTTCCGAGGAGGAATTGCCGGCTCCATCCTCTGCCTTGGCTTTCACGATGTATTGGCGCCCACTGGTCAAGGCCGGCATCGTATAAGACCAACCACTCACACCGATGGTGGCATCGTTCCAAACCGGCGATGACACCCAGGCTGAGCCGTTCCAATAGCGGTTGCCGGTCACGTTGTAGACCTGCACCTTCACTGCGGAAAGGCCTCCACAGCCCCCTGTGTCGCTGGCAGTGCCGGACAAGGTGGGGAGGGAGTTCACCCAGCCGGAGGGAGGATTCGTAATCGCGATAGTCGGCGGCGTCTGATCCACGGTGAAGGAAACCGAGGGAGGGGTAGAGGTCTCGTTGCCAGCCTTATCCGTGGCCTTGGCCCACACGCTGAACGAGTGGCCATCCACCCAGCTCACTCCGCTGTAGCTCCAGGTGGTGGTGCCAGAAGCATCCAACCATCCCGGGTCCGTACTAACCCAGGTAGAGCCATCCCACCACTTGTTCGCGGTGGTGTCCTTAATCTTCACCTGGACCTTGGCCACGCCGGAGAGCGTATCGGAGGCGGTGCCGGCAATGTTGGGATTCTGGATACAGGCGGGGATAGAAGCGATACTGACGTTAGGCTCCGTACCGTCCACCCACACAGCCTCGGTTTCTGTCTTGCTCTTGGTCGTGCTGCCCACCGCGCGAACCTCGAGATCCTTTTTCCCTTCGGAAGCAGGGGCAGGGACAGAGATCGTCCGGTTCGTCACTGGCAGCAACTTAGACTCGGAAAACTGCAGAGAGCCCCCTACCAAAACCTGAATGGTGACTACCTCGTCGCCATCTGCGTCGTACTGGACCGTGAAGTTTTGCCCGGGCTTGACGTAGGCCGGCGACGCGTTGGTGGGACTGTCAATGTTCACCGAATTAACGGCCGCCCAGGCGCCTATCACCGCAACTCCCAGCAAAACAGCTACTGCGGTGAGAGCCACCCAGACTTTGGCGTGCTTCCACCAATTGGAACTTCTCGGGGACATGTTTTCAACCTCCTTTTCCGCGATCGTTGGGTTTTGGAATTCGCAATACCCTCTCACACGACACGCCCTTCACACGTTGGGATGAAGTGTCGCCGTACCCTCTTACATTCTCACCTCCTTTCCAGCGTTCAGTCTTTCCCATTCCGCACAGGCTTTGCCAGTTGGGATAAAACTGCTCAATCGTCGGGCTCAGGCTCCTCATCGGTGGGAGTCGCCTGACTGCTTTCCAACTTTTGGATATAGCGCAATTTCCCCTTGACCTTGACCAGCCGGACCTCCCCGAATGCGCCCACATCCATCAATGCCCGGTCGATCATTTCCACCTGCTCCGGTGTCA
>JAPWUQ010000240.1 GCA_028275445.1 Anaerolineae bacterium
GATGCTATGAAACGCGCCAGCCGGTGGCTGTGGGGCGTGCTCCTGGGACTGATGGCGGTTTCCCTCTTTCTCCCGCCGGCCCTGTTACCCGCGTCCTTCGCCAGTGTGGAGCCGGCGCGCACCCTGCGCGTGGGCGTCTATCAGGATCATCCCCTGGCATTCGTGGACAAAAACGGGCAAGTGCAGGGTTTTTACATTGATATCCTGGAAGAAATTGCTCGTCAGGAGGGGTGGCATCTCGTGTATGTGGCCGGCACCTGGGAGGAGTGCCTGCGCCGGCTGGAAGCAGGGGAGATTGACCTGCTGGTGGCCATCGCCTACCGGCCCGAACGGACCGAGCGCTATGATTTCAACCAGGAGACGGTGCTGACGAACTGGGGACAGGTATACACGGTGCCGGGCGGGGGAGTAAATTCCATCCTCGACCTGCGCGGCAAGGTCATCGCCGGCCTCCCTCAAGATATTTACACTATCGAATTCTCCCGCATGCTGGAAAGCTTCGATATCCCCGTGCAGTGGCAGTATGTGGATGAGTATCACCAGGTTTTGGAAGCTGTGTCTGAGCGGAAGGTGGACGCCGGCATCGTGGCACGGCTGGACGGCTGGACGCACGAGAAAGAATACCACGTCGTCCGCAGTAACATCATCTGCTGTCCGACGGAACTGCGCTTTGCCGCGACCAAGGGCAAACATCGGGATGTGCTGGATGCGATCGACCGCCGGCTGTCTGCCATGAAGGCCGACCGCAGCTCGGTGTATTATCGGTCTATGGCGCGCTGGATCGCCGGCGCGGAGGGGCCGACCTTCCCCCGCTGGGTGGTCTGGCTGTTGGTAGGGCTGGGCGGTGCGGCCGCGCTGGCCGGCGGCTTCAATTTGCTCCTGCGCGCGCAGTTACAGGCCCGCACCCGGGCTTTGCGCGAGGAGATCGAGCGCCGGCGGCTGGGCGAGCGCGTACAGCAGGCGGCCTTTCGCATCTCCGAGGCGGTGCATACGACCGGGAGCCTCGAGGAATTCTTCGCTCTCGTGCAGGCGGAGCTGAAAGCACTGGTGCCGGCGGATAACTTCTTCGTCGCGCTGTACGATGCGGCCAGGGACCAGGTGTCGCTGGCCTACTTCAGCGACGTGCAGACCCCCAGAGTGCCGATGCCGGCCGGTAAGACCCTGACGGCAAAGGTGATCCGGGAGAACCGGGCGATGCTCCTGCGCTCTGCGGACATCGAGCGGCTGATAGCCGCCGGCGAGACGCAGGTGATCGGTCCAGCCCCCAAGGTCTGGGTGGGTATTCCACTGCGCGGGGAAGCCGGCGTGCTGGGAGCCATGGTACTGCAGGATTATCACGATGAGTTCGCCATTTGTGACACCGACCTGCCCATGCTGACATATGTGGCGGAGCAGGTGGCGCTGGCCATCGAGCGCAAGCGCATGGCCGAGGCTCTGCGGCAGAGCGAGGCGCGCTTCCGACGCATCGCCGAGCAGAGCCTGGATGCCATCTTCGTCCTGGATCGGGAGGAGCGCTTCCAATATGTCTCGCCGGCCTTCGAGCGCATCACGGGCTACAACACCACGACCATCATCGGCCAGCCCTGGTGGAGCTGTATCGCTGAGGATTCCCGGCCGGCGGCCCAGAACGGCATGATCCAGGTCTGGAGCGGGAAGCCGGTGGAAGGGCTTCAGGTGAAACTGCTTTGCAGGGATGGGAAAGAGCGCGATGCGGAGATCAACATCGCCCCGGTCGTGGAGGATGGCCGCGTGGTCGAGGCCGAGGGCATCATGCGGGACATCACCGATCGCAAGCAACTGGAGGCGCAGTTCCTGCGGGCGCAGAAGATGGAAGCGGTCGGCCGGCTGGCCGGCGGCATCGCCCACGATTTCAACAATCTGCTCACCGCCATCATCGGCAACGCGGAGCTGGGCCTGATGCAGTTGCACGAGGGCATGCCCGGCTACCGGGAGCTTCAGGTGATACTGCAGTCTTCCCTGCGTGCCGCCAAGCTCACTCGTCAGTTGTTGATGGTGAGCAAGCGGGATATCGCCCTGCCGCAGGCCGTCAGCCTGAACGACCTGATCCTGTCCCTACAGCCCATGTATGAGCGGCTTCTGGGCGAGGATATCCATTTTGAGGTTCAGCTTGACCCGCTTCTGCATCCTGTGATGGCGGACCAATCGCAGTTGGAACAGGTACTGCTCAATCTGCTGGTGAACGCGCGGGACGCTATGCCGCAGGGCGGCCGGGTGTACCTCTCCACCGCCAATGTCTACCTGGATGAGGAGTACTGCCGGCGCAATCCGGATGCCCGGCCGGGAGACTATGTCTTGCTGGCCATCACGGACACGGGTATTGGCATGACGCCTGAGGTGCTGGAGCACGTGTTTGAGCCTTTCTTTACGACGAAACCGAATGGCACCGGGCTGGGCCTCTCCACCGTGTACGGCATTGTGCATCAATACGGCGGCATCATCAATGTCTACAGCGAGGTCGGGCGCGGCACCACCTTCAAGATATATCTGCCGGCGCTGGTGAGGGAACGGCCGGCGGCGCCGCAGGAGAACGGGGACGTGGATTTGCAGGAACTTGCCGGCACCGAGACCATCCTCCTGGTCGAGGATGAGCCGGAGATCCGTCAGCTCGCGCAGGGCGCCCTGCGGAGATTGGGCTATCACGTCGTGACTGCCGAAAGCGCGGAGGAGGCGCTGGAGGTCGCGGCCAGGCTGGAGCATCCGATGGATTTGCTGATCTCCGACGTGGTTCTGCCCGGCAAGAGCGGACCCTGGCTGGCGCGTGAGCTGATGGGCCGGCAGGCCGGCCTGCGGGTCCTTTTCATCTCCGGCTATGCCGACGACCGCCTGGCGGCGGAAGAAGTAGCCGCCGGCCAGGCGGCTTTCCTGTCCAAGCCGTTCACCACCGCGCAGTTGGCGCGCCGGGTGCGCGCGGTGCTGGACGGTCGGCTCCCGTGAATCAGCCGGCCGAACTGCCCAGTAATTCAGCCAGCCGGCGGCGTGCCTCTTGAAATGACTGCTCCGTAAGCGGAGGACATTCCTCCGGCGTCCGCCGGCCCTGCAGGATCGCCACCGCAAAGGCCATGCAGGTGGCCTCACCGCACCGTTTGCAGTTGGTCCCTGGGAGCAAGCGGTAGATGTCGAGAGGGCCCAGCATAGATTTCGGCTGGTATGATGGTGTAATGGTCTGCCGGCGTTCCCATGTCTTCAGACAAAGATCGCGGAACCATTCGAGCTGTGCGATGGCATCTTCCACCCCTTCCACCTTCGCAAAGATGGCTGTCCTCGGGTAAAAGGTCAGCAGTCGCTCCCCGCGCCGCACCGTGACCGCATTGGCCCCTGGGTTGAACGAGATATACGGGCAGACAGCGTTCAAATACGGGAAAACAGCCGAGATATCATCGGACAGCTCGACGATGATGCGGTTTTTCCTGGGGTCCGCAATGCAGTCCAGCACGTGTGTGATGGTGTAGGACGTCCAGCGGAACTCCTCGGGTTCCTGGCATTGTTCTGTGTTCATTGCTGTTCCTCTACACTGCCGGCTTTGGCCGGCGCGTACCGGCCGTAATCCTGCGCTAGTTGGCGGAGCCGGCCGGCCAGCGCCTCGGTGAGCGCGCCGGCCGGACAGCGCCAGGCCCAGTTGCCGTGGGGCCGGCCGGGCATGTTCATGCGTGCCTCGCTCCCCAGCCCCAGCACGTCCTGCACCGGAAACACCGCCATCTCGGCGATGGAGAGCATGGCCAGCCGGATCATGTCCCAGTGAATTTCCCTGCCGT
>JAPWUQ010000046.1 GCA_028275445.1 Anaerolineae bacterium
GCTGGCACGTACCGGGCGGAAGAGGAAGAGGAGATCCGCCGGCGGCTGCGCGGCCTGGGGTATATGGATTGAGCGCCGGCCCGCCGGCGCCCCCCGAAAGGAGGACCAGCATGTATCTCCTGCTGGTAGTGCTGGAGGATGTGGACATCCTCCCGAAACTGCTGGAGCGCTGGCACGCCATCGGCATCCCCGGCACCACTATCGTGCGCAGTATGGGGGGCTATCATGCCATGTCCTGGCTGGAGCGCCTGGGCCTGACCGTGCTGGGCAGGGAGGTCGAGGAGGAGACACAACAGCGCCTTCTCATCTCCGTGATCCCCGACGAAGAACTGCTGGAACAGGCCATTGCCGAAGCGGAGCAGTTGGTCGGGAGCTTTGACCGCCCTCACAGCGGCATCCTCTTTGTACTGCCAGTACTGCGCACGCTGGGCGTGCATAAGCGCCGGCCGCCTTCCCCGGAGGAGCTGGCGGCCACCGCGCCGGCGCCCTTGCCGACGACGGAGCGGGAGCGCATCCGCTGTATCCCGGTCTCCCAGGTGCTCGCCATGCGCCCGATTCAGCCGGCCATCGTCCACCCCGATGATTCCCTGATGAGCGTGGCGCAGGAGATGGTCCGCCATCCGGACGCGCGCCTGGCCTGTGTGGTCAATGAGGAAGGCCGGCTCATCGGCATCATTCGCGCCCAGCTCCTGGCCAGCGAACTGCTGATGCACATCATGCCGGAGGAATTCCTCCAACAAATGTCGGAGCTGGAAGAGGCGCTGGAGTATGCCTCGCTGTTCAAGGCCCGCAGTGCCGGCGACCTGATGGAGGAGCCGGTCTTCGTCCACGCCGGCGACCCCCTCCGAGAAGCCTTTGCCAAACTGCACAAGCACAAACTGCCCGGCCTGCCGGTCGTGGATCAGACCCGCCATGTCATCGGCTATGTGGACACCCTGAATATGCTCGCCTTGGTCACCGCCGGCGAACTGCCCCCCTGCCTTGAGAAGCGCCCATGACCTTCCCCGCCATCTTCACCGCTGTCATATTTGTCCTGGCGTATGTCATCATCGCGACCGAGAGGCTCCACCGCACGGTAGTGGCGCTGGCCGGCGGCATGCTCCTGATCCTCGCCGGCATCCTCTCCCAGGAAGAAGCGTTCTCCGCCATTGACTTCAACGTCATCCTCCTGCTGGTCGGAATGATGGTCATCGCCAATATCATGAGCGAGACCGGCGTGTTTCAGTGGATCGCCGTGCAGTCGGTGAACGCCGGCCGCGGCCGGCCGCTTCTCATCATGGCGATGCTGTGCCTGGTCACCGCCGGCGCCTCCGCCATCCTGGACAATGTCACCATCGTGGTGCTCATCGCGCCCATCACACTGTTCATCGCCTCCGCCCTGCACGTCAGCCCTACCCCGTTCCTCGTGGCGGAGATTATGTCGTCGAACATCGGCGGCGCGGCGACCATTATCGGAGACCCGCCCAACATCCTGGTGGCGAGCGCGGCCAACCTGGACTTCTTGACCTTCGCCGGCAACATGCTCCCCATCACCCTGCTGTGTCTGGGAGCGCTGATCGGCATATTAGCCCTGCGGATCCGGCGTGAGATCGACCCGGCCCCGGTCGTCTCCCGCCTCGATGCCAGCGGCCTCATCACTGACCGGCGCTTACTGCGCCAATCCCTTGTCGTCATGGGCCTGGTGCTGGTCGGGTTCATCTTCCATGGTATGCTGGGGCTGGAGCCGGCCACCATCGCCATGGCCGGCGCCTCTCTGCTCCTCATTATCACCCGCCGGGACCCCTTTGAGCATCTGCGCGAGGTGGAATGGACCACGCTCTTCTTTTTCATCGGCTTGTTCATCATGGTGGCGGCCATGGTCAAAACCGGCCTCATCGCCGCCATTGCCGGCGCTGTCCTGAATATCACCAAAGGGAACCTGCGGCTGACCGCCAATCTCCTGCTGTGGTTTTCCGCCCTGTTCTCCGGCATCGTGGACAATATCCCCTACACTGCTACTCTGATTCCTCTGGTACAGCAGTTGGGGAAGGCCATGCCGGCGGGGCCGCTGTGGTGGGCGCTGATTATGGGGGCCGACTTCGGGGGGAATCTGACGCTGGTGGGGGCGTCGGCTAACCTGGTGGTGGCGACCGTCGCCCAACGGGCCGGCTATCCCATTTCCTTTAAGCGCTACCTCTCGTACAGCGTGGCCAGCACGCTGGCGGTGCTGTTGCTCTCCACGCTGTATCTCTGGCTGCGCTATTTGCTCTGACCGCACTGCGGCGGGCAAACGGGCAGGCGAATCGCGAAACAGCTCCCCTCACCCAGCCGGCTCTCCACCCGAATGTAGCCGCCGGCGCCCTCTACGGCGCGCCGCACCAGCGTCAGGCCAAGGCCGAGGCCGGCATAGCGCCGTTCCACCCGGTCGTCCGCCTGGTGGAACGGGTCGAACAGCCGCTCCAGCTCGGCCGGTGAGATGCCAATACCGCGGTCACGGACCTGCACCTCCACCCAATCGCCGAACGCATCGCGCAGTACCTCCACCCGGATGGTCACCGGCTGGTCCGCCGGCGAGAACTTCACCGCGTTATCCACCAGGTGCCACAGCACCCGCTGGAGCAGTTTGCTGTCAAAGACCACCTCCGGGACCGAGCGCTCTCCCTCCAGGCAGAACGCAACCCGGCCGCCGTAGCGCCGCTGAATGAGCTGAATGACCATCTGGATGACGCCCCACACCTCGGTGCAGGCGAAGGGGGCCTGCACCCCCCACAGCGGGAGGGTGTTGTACATGTGAAGGTCATCCAGCAGATTCTGCAGGCGCAGGGCCTGTTCCCGGGCGCTCTGCAGGCAGTGCTCCCATGTGGCCTGGGGAACGCCGCTGGTCATCAGCAGGTACTGGACGAAGCCAAGCACACCCGCAAGCGGTGTGCGCAGTTCATGGTGGAGGTTGCGCAGGGCCTCATAGCGCCAGCGTTCCAGGTACTGCTGGCGGGAGGTGTCGCGCCCGATCACCAGATAGCGCCGGCCGGCTTCCAGCGGGAAGACACGCACCATCAGATGCGCCGGCCGCCCCGCCCCGGTGTCAACCTCCAGGACGAACGGTCCCTGGTCTCCCGCCCGAGCACGCGCCAGGATAATAGGGGCGAATGGGAAGGGGTCAGGGGGCTGATCCTCTGGCGGGGAGGGGAAGTACGCCGGCGCTGTCTCCCGCACATGCCTCATCCCCGGGAAGCGGCTGATGCGGGACAGCTCCCGGCCGGCGCGATTGGCCAGCTCCACCTGCCCCTCCGCATTGAGGATGAAGATAACCTCGGAAATATTGTCCAGCAGGGAGCGCAGGTAGAGGCTCTGCTGGCGGCGGCCTTCCAGCAGGCGCACCCGTTCGATGCCGGCGGCCATGTGGTCGGCGAACGCCGTGACAAGCTGGACGTCCTGCGCATCGAAGGCGGCCGCCGGCCGGCGGTACACGGTGAATACCCCGAAGGCGCCGCTGTCCGTCCGCAGTGGAACGCACAGCGCGGAGCGGTAAGGGGATATGCGTGCGTTCTGCCGGCGGTACAGCCGCTCATCCGACGGGATATCGTGGATCAGGACCGGCTCGTTGCGCAGGAGGGCCTTCCCGCTGATGCACAGCTTCACCGGCGCGCAGCGCGGCTCCAGGGGCGGGGGCAAATTGCGCGAGGCACGGCATTCCAGCGTTTCACCGTCCGCTGACAGTATCTCCACCGCGCAGGCGTCTACGCCCAGCGCCTCGAGCGACAGGTCCATCACCGTCTTGTAGATGCTCTCCTCGCTTTGCTCCCAGGCGATGGCCGAGCCTAACCCCACGGCCACGCGCCGCCAACCCTCTTCCGTGGAGCGAACCGAGGCATACAGCTCCGCGTTTTCCAGGGCGATCGCCGCCCAATCGGAAACTGCCTGCGCCAGTTCGATGTCCTCTGGCCCAAATGTCCCTTCTTTCTTGTCCAGACAGAACAGGACGCCGATAACCTGCTCGCCGCGCTGGAGCGGGAGGGCAAGGATACTGCGCGGCGGCGAACCGGTCAGCCAGCCGGCGATGTACGGGTCATACCAGCCGGAGACAGTGGTATCGGGAATGCAGACCACTTCCCGCCGGCGCGCCACCCACTCCGACAGGGTGCCGGCCAGAGGGCGCGTCTGGCCGAGATAATCCGCCCGGTGGGGCCCCAGGACCTCCCGGATAGTCATGACGCCGGCGCCCAGGTCCACCCCGACGATGACGCCGCGCTCCGCGTGCAAGAATTCCACCGCACACCCCAGCACGCGCTGTAAAATCTCGTCCATCTCGAGGCTGGCCGTAACAATCTGCCCGATCTGCACAACAGCCTTCAACTGTCGGAGATGACTGTCCAGCTCATGGTCCAGCCCCTGGAACAACTGCCAGTTCTGCACGGACATCCGGATAGAGAACGCAGCGGCCTTCAGAAAGCGTTTGCTCTCCTCATCCCAGGGCGCTGTATCCCGACGCTCCAGCCATATGACGCCGCGCGCCGGGCAGGTTGGGTCCGGGGGGCGAACGGTGACGGCAATGGCCGGCCCCGTCAGGGAGAGGGGTTCGCCGGCCAGGCCAACAGTGCGGGGCAGTTCCACCACATCTCCGTCTGCCTCCAACGCCGGCCAGAGCCAGGCCGGCACAGGGTAGCGGCCTGGCCAGCCGCGCGCTTCCCATGCCGGCAGATACAGCTCCTCGCCCTGAACGATGCCGCAGACTACCCGCTCCAGCAGGGGGTCGCGCCCCAGCAGTTCTTCCACCGTCATGGCCAGGGCGGTCACGGCATGACCACTGGTATAGAGGGCGGCGTACAGCTCAGCCAGGATATCGCGATGGGCCTGCCGGCGGGACTCTTCCTGCTCGCGCCGGCGCATCTCCCATAATACCGCCAACGCATCGGCCAGGGCCTCCAACGCGCGTTGTTCGGGCGCCGGCGCTCCCGCCGGCCAGGATATCGCCAACCATCCAATATACGGCGGCTCCCGGGGCACGGGGACATGGACGACCGGCTCAGGGTTGCCGGCGGAAATGGGAGGCACAGCATCCGTTCGTGCCTCGAGCCAGTCCGCGTGCCAGCTGCAGTCTCCCAGCGCGGCGCGCAGGGCGTCCAGCAGTTCAGCCGTGGTGCGGCAGGACGACAGGGCGCGCAGGCAGTCGGCCAGCCATTCGCCGGCGGAATGATGTCTACAGGCTGTGGGATGAGAAATCAGCTCTGCCATCTTGCACCCGCTGTCATGTCCCTGCGCCGTCCACCGGGATGGACGAGGGCTGGACGGGGCCGGCCGCATCCTGCCAGGCCGGCAGAACCAGCTCCAGCGTGAAATCCGGATCGCCAGGGGAAAGCTCCAGGCGTCCACCCAGACCTTCCACCAGATGTTGTATCAGCACCCATTCGGCCCAGCGGGCCAGAGAGGCCGCGTGCTCCTCCGAGAGCGCCTCCCAGCCGATTTCCTCTATCGGGACGTGGCCGGCAATCAGGGGAACGGAAAAGTCGTGCAGATGGGGGATGTGCATTGTCAGACATATCCCTGTGGGAGCGGATGTCAGATGCATTGTCACCCTGGTGCGCGGCGCCATCTGCAGGACAAGCGTGAACATCCGGTGCAGGAGCTGTACCAGCAGGTCCAGCGGAACAGCCGCCGGCAGAGGCCCCTCGCCGGCCTGCATCTGGAGATCGCAGTCCGGGCAGAGCGCCTGCATGTCATGCAGGACCGCTTCCAGCGCCAGCCTGACATCACACCGCCCGGGGCGGCCGGCGGCCACCGGCTGGAGGTAAAAGCTGTACACTTCGAGCTGTTCGAGCTGGGCTTTCATCGCCTGCAGTTGCTCCAGGGCGCGCTCCAGGCACTGCCGGCGCTTTTCCGGCGAGAGCTGGGGGGTGTCCGCGAGCAGTTGAAGGGTGGCCAGCACCGTGGAAAGAGGAGAGCGCAGGGCATGATGCATCCGACGCACCAGCGCCTGGTAAAAGCGCTCCAACGCGCTGATCTCGGTGACATCGCAGGCGGTGATCAGGTAGCGGCGATCCCCCATGGATGTCACTGCAACGGAGAAGTCAAAGCGCCGGCCGTCCGGCATGACCCAGGGGAAGATGAAGGGCATGTCCATTTCGCCGGCCAGGGCGCGCTGACAGCGCTGGGCCAGCCGGCGCAGGCTTTCCCGAATTTCCGGGGAGGCCTGCGATTGATCCGCCATCTCGGCCGACCAGAAGGAACGGGCGCGGGGGTTTGCATATTCCAGCACTCCCTCCTGGTCCAGCACGATGACGAGGTCATCGGTGGCCTGCATGATGGCCTCGATGGTTTCCGCCTGACGCAGTAACTCCTCCCGCCAGCGGGCGGTGCGGATAGCGGTGGCGGCGCGCTGGGCGAAGGAGCGCAGTACCTGGAGCTCCTCAGCGGTGAAAGGCTCCACCCGCCGGCGCATCACTGACAGCGTCCCTAACCGGCCGGCGTCATCCTCCAGCGGAACAAAGGCGCCCGAACGCACCCCCAACTTCTGGATGAGCACCCGGCTGGCCACCCGTTCATCCGCAAGCATGTCATTCACGGTCAGCGGCCGGCCGGTGCGGAAGACGGCCCCCACCAGGCTGTTCTCGATGGGGAGTGTGGGCAGAAGGTATTCATGGACGAACCCATGGCTGGCGGCCAGGCGCATCACCCGGTTGTCGGGGTCCGCCAGGTCAATGCCGCCGGCATCTCCACCCACCAGCTCGACCGCCGTCCGCACAATGGTTTCCAACGTGGCGCGCAGGTTATATCCGCTGGCCAGCGCCTGGCCGGCGTGTACCAGGGCCGCTTCCAGGCGCTCGAACTGCCGGCGGCTCTGCGTGTACAGGCGGGAGTTCTCCTGCACATGGGACAGCCAGGAGGCCATGATTTCCGCGACCTGCACATCCTGCGCCGTGAAGGTGCCGGGGCGTTTGTTGGTCAGGGCAAGCGCGCCGACGATTTTGCCGCCGGCCCGAACCGGGACCATCAGGAGATTCCGCGGCACAGGACGGGTGTACTGGGAGAAAAGAGGGGTGTACCAGCCGGCGGTACTGGTATCGGGTATCCAGAGGGTCTGCTGATGCTGTAAGACCCATTCCATCAGGGTGCCCTGCAGGGGCTTCCCTGTGCTCAGATAGTCTTCAGGCGGGAGCCCTATCACATCCACAACAGCCAGGTGGGTGTGGGCATCGTTCACCAGGATACGGAACCCCGCCTCGGCACCCACCAGCTTGACCAGCACCTCCAACAGCTCCCTGGCCACCTTTTCCGAATCCAGGGAGCGGACGATCCGCCGGCCAACCTCCACCAGCGTGTTCCAGGTGAGCACCTGCTCCCGCAGTGCCTGCTGTGTGCTCTTCAGAAGCTCTGCGCCGCCCAGCGCCACCACCAGACAGTTGGCCAGCACTTCCAGCCCCGGGATATCCTCTTCGTCGAGCTGGCCGGCTGTCTCGCCCGCCAGACAAAACGCGCCGATGACCTCGCTCTGCTCGACGCCGGCCAGCAGGGGGACCGCCACCGCACAGGCCGCCGGCGGGCAGGATTCGGCCAGCTTCCCCAGAATGGAACGGGGCGCGGCGTCCTTCGTGATCAATGCGTGGCCGCTGGACAGCACCCGGCCGAGAATGCCGGCCTGGTTCGGGGGAAGCCGGACCAGCGCCTGCGTGATGGAGTCGTACACTTCCAGCCCATCGCCTTCCCGCAGGGCCAGGACGGCCAGTGCGCCGGAGGGATGTTCTTTGAGGATGCGCAGTGCCGTCTCCGCCAGGGCACGGCGTTCGAGAGGCGCCTGTTGGAGAGCGGCCAACGCCTGATACAGCCACTCGCTCTGGGGCCGGCGTTGGCGTCCCTGCTCCAGCCGCTCGGCGCCGGCCAGCAGGCCGTTGAGCAGAGCGGACAGCGCTTCCATCGCCGGCCGGCACGCAGGCCCAATTCCCGAGCTGATGAGCACCAGCACACCCTGATAGATATCGGCGTGTAGGGGGATAAAGGCCGCGCCGCGTTTATCCGACTGCTCGTCCGGCAGACGCCCGCCCAGCGTCTGCATCAGCAAGCTCACCTCGCCGCCGCCGGCGATCTCCACCTGATTGCGGCGGAAGGCGCGCACCAACCGGTGATGCAGGGGGATGGAGGGAGGTTTAAGGGCGGATGCGGGCGAGAGAGCGAAAGGAGCCAGTGGAGACGGAACGATATCTTCCAGCACCAGGCTGTCCCGCTTCGAGTGCCGGAGGAAGAGCAGGCTGTCCAGCCCGATCTCCGCCAGGGCATTCATAGCGGCGCGCAGAAGCGCATGCGGCTCTTCTACGCCTCGCAGTCGCACAGCCACGGTGGAGATGATCTGCTCTGCCGAGAGGGCAGGCGCCGGCATACCGCCGGCCAGGTGTCTCACCGCAAATTCCAGCATCAGCCGATAAATCCCTACCAGCGTGGGGCGGCAGTTCCTCTCACAACAGCCCTTTCTCCCGGATGAACGCCTTCCAGTCCAACGCCGGCTCCCCCGCCCAGGCGAACGAGGCCTCGATCTCCTCCATCTGCTGGAGGATATCCTTCAGGCGCGGGCGGAGCTGTGGGTCTGACGCCGCCTCCAGAGGGGTTTGCATGTCCAGCGCCGGCGACGGGCGCTCCAGCCACTGTTCATACGCCTGCCGAAGGGCGGTTTCCCACCGCCGGCGGTCCCTGGCCGATGGTTCGCGTTCCTCATCGGCGGGGGCAGGCGGCTCTGTGCCCCTTTCGTGCCATGCCTCGGCCAGGGCGCGCCGCTCCAGCGTGTAATCGTTGAAGAGGAAGCCGTTCTCGCGCAGGAACTCCTCCCAGCTTGCCCCGGGGTGCTCCTGCTGGAAGTCCTCGTAGCTCAGACGCAGGGTGGCGGTCAGGCGCGGCAGGTCGGCCGGCGAAAAGCTCCGGAACAGCGTGGAAGGATACCACCGCTCGCCCACCGGCAGGAGACGTACCGCCAGCAGGTCCCCTGGAGCGAGCGAGCCGGCGCTGGGCTCATCATCCACGGCGTACTCCTGGCCGGTCATGACGCGCAGTACATGATAGCGCCGGCCGTCCTCAATGCGGTGGACCTCGTACAGGTCAATGCACTGCTGGCGCCAAGCCTCCAGGAGCTGGCGCTGGAGGGCCGGCAGGCGCGGCCCCTCCGCCTCAGCGAACAGGTCAATGATGCGCTTGCCCGATTCGCTCTCCCGATAGTCATAGACGAACCACTCAAAGGTGAGCAGGAATTCCTCGGAATCGGGGTCCACATGCTCCAGGTCAATGGGGAGGTCCTCTTCGTCCTCGGCGCTCCAATAAATGAGGAAAGCGCGCAGAAACTCCTCTTCGAAGCGGGCCTGGCTGGCGAAGCGGGAGAGCGCCTCGCGCAGGGCGGCATCGGCGGCCACCCATTGGGCGCGAGTAATGACCTGTTTGGGGGCGGGCTGAGGGGTCATCACGACTGCTCCTTTCCACGCTGTCGGCGAAATCCTGCATCCGCCGGCCATAGTGTACATGCCAACGGCCGGCTCGTCAACTTTGGGGGAAACAGGTGCAGCGGCCCTCGCACATGGGCGCAAGGCCTGGAGCGCGCCGCCCACCGCCGGCGAAAGGGAATGGCGCCCGACGAACGGCCGCGCCGGGGCCAAGTTGACGAAGGACGGGGCTTGTGGTAGCCTTGAGCCAGGTAGCGAGGCCCCCGGAGGACGGGAGAGAGGAGGAGAGGGTGAACATCAAGGCATTACAGACCTTTCTGACGGTGCTGGAGGCCGGCACCCTTTCCGCCGCGGCCCATAAACTCGACATCAGCCAGCCGGCCATCTCCAAACAGTTGAAAGCGTTGGAGAGCGAGCTGGGCGTCCAACTGCTGGTGCGCGGCCGGCGCGGGGTCATCGAGCTGACGCCGGCCGGCCAGCTCCTGCGCGAGTACGCCGAAAATGTCCTGCGGCAGTACCAGTCCTTGCTGGCAACCCTCACCGCCTTGAAGGAGCAGAGCGCCGGCATCCTGCGCATCGCCGCCAGCACCACCCCCGGCCACTTCTTCCTCCCCAAATGGCTCTCGGCCTTCCAACAGCGTCATGCGGACATTCAGACGCATCTCTTCATCACCAACAGCGCCGGCGTCCTGGAACGTTTGCACGCCGGCCAGGCAGACCTGGGTTTCATCGGGCGTCAGGTCGCGGACCCGGAACTGGTGTGCACCCCGGTAGTGGAGGATGAGATCGTGCTGGCGGTGCCGGCAGGGCATCCCTTTGCCTCCCGGCAGATAATTTCCCGGGAGGAACTGCTGTCCGAGCGCCTGATCTTGCGGGAGCCAGGCTCCGCCACCCGGCAGTTTGTGGAGGGACAGCTCTCCCCCGAGGAAAGGGAGCGCCTGACGCAGGCCGCAGTGCTGGAGCTGGGGAGCACTCATGCGGTGCTGGCCGCCGTGGTGGCCGGCGCCGGCATCGGCTTTCTCTCGCGGTTGGCCCTGGACGAGCGCGGCCGGCCGGATGTGGTAGCGGTGCGCGTCCAAGGCATTGACGGCCGGCGGCATCTCTACCTGGTCTATCCGCAGAAGCGGGCCCAGTGGCCGCCCCTGCGCGCCTTTGTGGACTTCATCCTTCAGGCTGGCGGGCCGGCCTGATCTAATCCCGTGCGTCCCCCTTCCATCCCCAACTGGTCATCAACAGCCGCACCGCTTCCTGGGTCAACGTCTCCCAGTCCTCCTTCTTATTCGGCTCCAACAGTCCCTGCAGGATCAGCCCTACCGCCAGGGAGATGAGCATCTGAGCGGCAAGCTCCGGCTGGACGTGCTGGAAATCGCCGGCGGAGATGCCGGCGCGGATCAGGTCAGAGAAAAAGGCGCGGTAGCGCTGAAAATGGGAAATGGTGGCGTGCCAGACCTCCGGCTCGCGGATCGCCTTGCTCCAGAACTCCAGGAAGATGGGCAGCCGGCCCTCAGCGATGCGGAATATCACCGGGATCATGCCGGCCATATGCAGGATGGCGGCCGGGGCGCTTCCCGCCTGCGCCCGGATCTGCTGGAGCTGGGCATCCAAGCCCTCCAGCCAGCGGGAAAGGAGCGCCTCGAAAACGGCCGCCTTGCTGGGGAAATGGTGGTAAAAGGCGCCTTTGCTGACGCCGGCGCGCTCGCAAATTTCCGCTACCCCGGTGGCGTCGTACCCATAGCGTGCGAAGCACAGCTCCGCCTCGCGCAGGATGCGCTCATATGTCTCTTCGCCGCGATGTGTGGCCATGATGCCTCCTTATGCCGGCGCGCCGGCTGTTTGCGCTGTGCCCATATTATAACACGAGGGTGCTGAGAAAGGATAGCGGCGCATCGCCCCAGCGCCTGGCCCCTGCACTCCTTTAACCTTTCTTTTACCTTCCTTTTACTCCGCTCCTACCATCGGACAATACAATCACAGTAAGTGTGATTCGCTCTGGCAGCATCTTCTTGGGGAGGGGAGACCCGCATGCGCATCGTCTTTCTCGACAAAACGCTGGTGTGCGAGGACTGCGGCAAGGAGTTCATCTGGCCAGCCGGCGAACAGGAATTTTTCGCCGTGATGGGTTTCGACAACATCCCCAAACGCTGTCCCGAATGCCGCAAACAGCGGCGCTATCGGCACCGCCGTCCCCCGGTGATGTATGAGACCACCTGCGCCCAATGCGGCGAGGTCACCGTGGTGCCGTTCGTGCCCACCCAGGGCCGGCCGGTCTACTGCCGTTCCTGCCTGGAGATGATGAAAGAAAGCTCGCAGGGCGGAGAGGATCGTCCGAGCGCGGTGGCATAGGGCCGGCGGTATTCGCCCCCGTTTTGCCCGCATGATCTCACCGCGCCCGGCGCCGGCTACTCGTTCAGCGTGGCGCTGAGCGCCAGCAAGTGCTGGCGCATGGTGGATTCCGCCAGCTCCGCATCGCCGCGCTCAATGGCGTCATACAGCGCCTCATAGTGCTTGAGGAAAAAGCTGGCGTTGCGGGGCGAGAGATAAATCTGCCGCATCATCCTCTGCCAGGTGGGGGACTGCACCGCCTGGGCAATGGCCTCGCCGAACTGCGCCAGCACCGGGTTCTTGCTGGCGCGGGCGATGATGGCATGCAGGCTGATGTTGAAGTTTTCCGGCGGGAGATGGGGGCGCGTGGAACAGTTGTGGAAGCGCGCCGGCAGTCCCGCGGCCACCCGCTCGATATCCACCATGGCCAGCTCCGGCGAACAGCGCATCTCGTTGAGGTCGTCCTCGGTGCGCCGCAGTGCCGCCAGGCGTGCGCACATCGGCTCATACGCCAGGCGCGCTTCCAGGATGTCTTCGGCGCTGGCCCATCCCAGCTCAATGGTCTGACGGGCGGCGCGCGTTTCCTGCGGGGGCGGCGGTTCTTTGACGAAACAGCCGGCGCCCGGCCGTGATTCCACCAGCCCCAGGATTTCCAACGCCGCCAGGGCTTCCCGCACCGAAGGCCGGCTCACCCTCAGCGCCTCCGCCAGCTCCTGGGTCGTGGGGAGCTGGTCGCCCGGGCGCAGTTCCCCGCTCTCAATGAGCGAGCGGATCTGCTCCACTACCCGCATGTATACCTTCTTGGTTTCCACTGGCCGCAGGGGCATGCTGGGCCTCTCCTTCTGATGCAAGCCGGCGCCACCGTACCTTCAGTATAAAGCCTCTCTGCAGAAAGTCAAGTTTACTGTATAGCAGACCAGCTCGGCTTGACAAAATCGTCGAAACCGGGTATATTGGGCGTGTACATCGGCGGAGCACCGCCGGCTCCGGCATCCTGCAGGGCATTCGCGCTGAGCGCCACCGCCATGGCGGCCCAGCGTGGGAATATGCGGTCGTATACCACCAAATCACCACACAGGGAAAGGAGTAGGAACGATGGATCTGCTCAAAGACATGGCCGAAGCCCTCTACAAAGGTGACGCCGCCAAGGTTACCGCTCTCGTCAAGCAGGCCCTGGATGCCGGCATGAGCGCGGGCGAGATCCTCAACAACGGCCTCATCGAGGGCATGAACGTCGTCGGCAAGGACTTCCGCGATGGCATCCTCTTCGTCCCCGAAGTGCTCATCGCCGCTCGCGCCATGCAGGCCGGCATGGACCTCCTCAAGCCCCTCCTGGCGGAAAGCGATGTCCAGCCCATGGGCACCATGGTCATCGGCACCGTCAAGGGCGACCTGCATGACATCGGAAAGAACCTCGTCGCCATGATGATGGAAGGCGCCGGCTTCCAGGTGATCAACCTGGGCACCGATGTGCCGGCGGAGAAATTCGTCGAGGCCGCCAAGAAGCACAACGCCGAGCTGGTCGGCATGTCCGCCCTGCTCACCACCACCATGGTACACATGAAGGACGTCATCGAGGCCTTCCAGGAAGCCGGCCTGCGCGATAAGGTCAAGATCATGGTCGGCGGCGCCCCGGTCACCCAGAAGTTCGCCGAAGAGATCGGTGCCGACGGCTACGCGCCCAACGCCTCCGCCGCGGTCGACAAGGCCAAGGAACTGTTGGGCAAGAAGTAATCCCCGCTTCACTCGAAATATGGCCCGGCCTGTGCGCCGGGCTTTTTTGTCCCCTTCGCCGGCCGCTACCCCAGGATCACGCACCACACCCCGACCATGATGAGCAGGGTGCCGGCGATCACCCGCCGGTTGACCCGCTCCCCCAGGAAGGCCACCGACATGGGCGTGGAGAATAGGGGAGAAGCGGCCATGAGCACGGCGGTAACGGTGGCGCCGGCGTCGCGCAGTCCCCAGAAATACAGGATGGAGCCGATGCCGCTCCCGCTCAGCCCGCCGCCGATGAGCTGGAGCCACTCGCGGAAGGTCAGCTTTTCCAATTGGCGGAAGCCGGCCGGCTTGGGCATCACGGTCAAGAACATGATGGCGGTCAGGGTCTGGCGCAGGAAATGGGCCGGCACCGCGCTGATGCGGTGTGAGGCCGGCGTGAGCACTACGGAGCCGGCGGACCAGAACACCGCCGCGGCGATGGCGGCCAGCACCCCCAGCAGATCATCCCGGTTCGGGGAAACCAGCCGTACCGGCCAGCGCAGGGAGAGCATATAGACGCCGGCCAGGATCAGCCCACCGCCCACGCCGGTCGCCAGGGAAATGCGCTCGCCCAGGAAGAGCGAGGCCAGCAGACAGGTGAACAGGGGGTAAATCATGCTGAGGGGCATGGCGCGCGCCACGCCGATGCGCTTGGTGGCGATGAAGAAGCTGGTATCGCCGGCGCCCAGCGTGACAACCACCGAGGCAACGATGCGCGCCAATGTCTCCGCATCCAGGTGCCGCAGTTCGTCCCAGTTCCCGCCGGCGAACAGCAGGATCAGGAGAAAGCTGGAAGCCGACAGGGCGCGCACGGCGCCGATGGCCAGGATGTGCACCTTGCGGTTGATGTTGGTCAGCAAAACGCCGGTCAGCGCCCAGGTCAGCGCCGCCCCCAGCGCGCTCAATTCCCCTATCGGCACGACGCGAAGGCCTCCTGCGGTACAGGGGTGACATCACCCGATTGTAGCGCAGGAGGCCCAAAACGCAAAGCCGGCGGGGCTACCAGAGCGTCCAGCCCCCGTCCACCTGCAGGACCTGGCCGATGACGTGCTCCGAGGCGTCGGAAGCCAGGTAGACCACCGCGCCCTTCAGGTCGGTCTCGTTGCCGCTCCGGCCGTCGGGCGTCAGCAGGGAATATCTGCGCTCCCAGTCCTCGGGGTAGGTGCCCGGCCGCCAGAAGCCGCCCGGGCTGATGGCATTGACCCGCACGCCCCGCCGTGCCCAGGCGGTGGCCAGGTAGCGCGTCATCTGGATGACGCCGGCCTTGGCGACCCCATACGGCAGGGGATTGCGCTGTTCCGGCGAGGGATAGAGCAGTTCCATCGGAGGCACGACGATGCCGTACTTGGAGGCGATGTTGATGATACAGCCCTTGCCCTGCGCCAGCATCTGCTTGCCGATGACCTGGTTCAGGTACCACACCGCGCTCAAATTGTAATGGATACTGCGCTCCCACTCCTCCACAGTCAGCTCTTCCGGCGTGCCGGGCACGCCGATGGCCATGGAGCAGACCAGGATGTCAATCTTGCCGAATTCGGCCAGCACCGCGTCACGCAGGTGCTCCACCGAGGCGTAGTCGCCGGCATCCACCCCGACGGCGATGGCGCGGGCAAAGCGCTGGCTCAGCTCGTCCGCTTTCTCCTGGCACTTGTGCACATCGCGCGAGGCAATGACGAGATTGGCGCCAGCCTCCGCCAGGGCGGTGGCCATCTGATAGCCCAGCAGGCCGGCGCCCCCCACCACAATCGCCACCCGTCCTGTGAGGTCAAACAGCTCCTGAACCGTCCGCATCGCATCATCCTCCCTTTAATTTCGGCGCAGAACCCGGCCCGGCAGGGCGCCGGTATGCTCGCCGGCGTAGATCACCCACTGCCCATTCACCATCACATAGGGGATGCCCTCCGGATACTGGTGGGGCTGTTCGAAGGTGGCCCGATCGCGCACCGTCTCCATATCGAACAGCACCAGGTCAGCGGCGTATCCGGGTCGGATAAAGCCCCGATCCGCCAACCCGAGGCGTTCCGCCGGCCGGCCGCTCATCTTCGCCACCGCCTCCTCCACCGACAGCAGGCCCCGCTCCCGCACATAGCGCCCCAGCAC
>JAPWUQ010000241.1 GCA_028275445.1 Anaerolineae bacterium
CGCCGGCGAGCCGGCCGATAGATACATCTGAATTCGCGGCCATCCCCAGGATGACCGTATAGAGAGGAAGTGCTGTCCGTATGTTGAGGAACCTGGTAAGCAAGATCCTTGGCGACCCCAATGCCAAAGAGATCGAGCGTCTGAAGCCGATTGTCGCGCAGATCAACGCCCTGGAGCCGACGTACCAGCGCATGACCAATGAGGAACTGCGCGCCCAGACCGACATCCTGCGCGGCCGGCTGCAGCGCGGCGAGACCCTGGACGATATCCTGCCGGACGCCTTCGCGCTGGTGCGCGAGGCGGCCAAACGCACCGTCGGCATGCGCCATTTCGACGTGCAGTTGATGGGCGGCATCGTGCTCCATGAGGGCAAAATTGCCGAGATGAAGACCGGCGAAGGCAAGACCCTCGTGGCGACCCTGCCCATTTACCTCAACGCGCTGACCGGCAAGGGCGTGCACCTGGTGACGGTCAACGATTATCTGGCGCGGCGTGACGCGGTGTGGATGGGTCCCATCTATCACCTGTTGGGCCTGCGCGTGGGCCTGCTCCAGCAGAGCAACAAATCGTACCTGTACGAGCCGGGATATACCAAGAGCGAGTACAAGCACCTGCGGCCGGTGCCGCGCCGGCAGGCGTATGCCGCTGACATCACCTACGGCACGAACCATGAGTTCGGCTTTGACTATCTGCGCGACAACCTGGCCTACTCCCTGGAGGAGCAGGTCCAGCGCCCCCTGTACTACGCCATCGTGGACGAGGTGGACAACGTTTTCATTGACGAGGCGCGCACTCCGCTCATCATTTCCGGCCCGTCCGAGGAAAGCGATGAGGAGTACAAGCTGTTCGCCCGCATCGCGCCCAAACTGCAGGCCGGCACCGATTATGTGGTGGACGAGAAGGCGCGCACGGTCTATCTCACCGAGGCCGGCCTGGCCCGGGTGGAGGAGATGGCCGGCATTGACAACATCTACGACCCGATCAACCAGCGCTACGTGCACTATATGGAGCAGGCGCTGAAGGCGGAGGTGCTCTTCCGCGAGGGGCGCGACTACATTATCCAGCGCGGCAGTATCGTGCTGGTGGATGAGTTCACCGGCCGGCTGATGCCCGACCGCCGGCTGAGCGACGGCCTGCACCAGGCGCTGGAGGCCAAGCACAACCTGAAAATTCATCCCCGCCTGGTCACCCAGGCGACCATCACCATTCAGAATTACTTCCGCATGTATCCCAAGCTGGCCGGCATGACCGGTACAGCCGCCTCTGAGGCCGAGGAATTCCATAAGATATATAAACTCGAGGTGGTGGTCATCCCCACGCATAAGCCGGTCATCCGCATTGATGCACCGGACGTGGTGTACCGCACGCGCCAGGCCAAACTGCGCGCCATCGTGCGGGAGATCGAGGAAGCGCACAAACGCGGCCAGCCGGTGCTGGTGGGCACCACTTCGGTGGAGAAGTCGGAAGAGCTGAGCCGAATGCTCCAGGCGCGCGGCATCGAGCACGTGGTCCTGAACGCCAAGGAGCATGCCAAGGAGGCGCAGATTATCGCGCGCGCCGGCGAGCCGGGCCGGGTCACGGTCGCCACGAACATGGCCGGCCGCGGCGTGGACATCAAGCTGGGCGGCGAGCTGACCGATGAGGTGATTCAGCAGGCGCACAAAGTCCTGCGCCAGCGCGGCATTGACCCGTTCCAGGCGACGCCGGAGCAGTTCGACTCGGCGGTGGCGGAGGTGGACCCGGAGTATGCCCTGCGGCGGGAGAAGGTGTTGGCCGCCGGCGGGCTGTACGTGTTGGGAACCGAGCGGCATGAGGCGCGGCGCATTGACAATCAGCTTCGCGGGCGCGCCGGCCGGCAGGGCGAACCGGGCCTGTCGCGCTTCTTCCTCTCGCTGGAAGATGACCTCATGCGTCGGTTCGGCGGCGACAGCATCGCCAACCTCATGGCGCGTCTGGGCGTGGAAGATGATATGCCCATCGAACATAACCTGGTCAGCAAGTCCATCGAATCGGCGCAGATGCGGGTCGAAGGGTACAACTTCGATATCCGCAAGCATCTGCTGGAATACGATGATGTGCTCAATCAACAGCGCGAGCTGATTTACAGCCAGCGCCAGCGCATCCTGACCAAGGACAACCTGTGGCCGGACCTGTGGGGCATGATTGACACCGAGCTTCAGGAGCGCTTCGAGGAGGTGCGCAAGGACCCGGCACACCTGACGAAGTGGGTGCAGTTTTACGACATCCTCATGCCCCTGCAGTTCGCGCCGGTGGAGATTCAGAAGGGCGCAAGCCGCAAGAAGGGGAGCAAGACCGTCGCGTCCACAACGGCGGTAGAGGTGATGCGCTATCCGTACAGCCTCGGGCAGAACCGCACCCTCTTCCCGCCGTTCAGCATCAGCTTCGTGGCCCATTTCCTCGCCGGCGTGGAGCCGGCCCAGCGCCGGTCCAGCTTCCTTGACCTGATCCATACAGGCCTGGAGCTGTACAGCGAGGATATCGAGGAGCAGTTCGTGCATGCGGCCTTCCGCGAGGCCATCGCCGGCTACGACGAGCAGTGGGAAGGGCAGAAGGAGTTCCTGTCCCAGCGCGTGCAGACCTATCTGAGCATGCTGGAAGAGCGCGGCCGGCCGTTCAATGCCCGCGAAATGGTGGACCAAGTCCTGCGCGGCCTGTCCGTCCGCATGGAGTTCCCGCGCGATATGCGCTGGGAGGAGCTGTCGCCGGACGATGTGCATGAGATGCTGGAAACCGCCTTTCTGCAGGCATTCCACACCGGCATCTGCCTGCAGAAGGTGGCCATGGTGAAGTCCGCATTGCCAGAGCGGTACGGCCTGGACCAGGTGAGCGTTGCGGAGCTGGATGAGCGGACCCGGGAGTGGTTCGCCGGCGTGCTGATCGCGAACGCCTATACCGATTCTGGCGCGGAGCAGTTGGAGCGCCTGCTGGAAGGGCGCGGCAAGGGGCAGAGCGCATACTCTGTCCTGCAGTGGCTGAACGATGCGGTGCCGCTGTCCCGCGTTCCACTGCCCGACCTGGAGCAGTTCCTGGCCGGCGTGGCGCGAGAGCAGTTGAGCCGCTGGAGCGAGCGGGTGGAGCAGGACCTGGCGGCCAGGCTCCATCTCTTGCAAACGCCGGCGGGGGAGGATGTCGTCTCGGTGGGGCAGTGGCTCCTGGATGCGCTGGCGGTGGTGGACCCCCAGGCCTATCGTTTGCTGTGGCGGGTCCCGCCGGCATACCTCGCCGCCGCAGTGATCCGCACCCATTTCTCCCTGGAAGAGGCGTATGCCGAATTTCGGCAACAGCTCAGCCGCTGTATTGCGGAGCGCCAGTCGGTATGGGGTGAGGTGGAGCTGGCCCGCTATGCGCACCTTCGCCTGCGGGACCTGGAGCTGAAATATCTGGATGCCCTGGCGCGCTTCTGGACCCTGCGGGAGCTGGGGGAGATTGATCTGACGCCTCTGCAGTTGCCGGCGGAATGGTACGATATCTTCGCCAAGGCGCTGACCGTCTATGCCTGGCGCGAACAGCAGATCGGCGTCTGGCCGGTGTTCGATGAGGTCGCTGAGCGGGTGGCGGAGCACCTCCCTGAGCGCCTGGACCCTCGCGGCGGGCAGTTGGACCAGCCGCTGTTCGATGCGGTGGAGGCCATGCTCCTGGAGAGCGGGGCGTTCGACGATCCGGGCGCGGAAGAGGAGTTCGCCGGCCG
>JAPWUQ010000047.1 GCA_028275445.1 Anaerolineae bacterium
CGCACGCCGGCGCGCAGTAGAAGGGCCGCCCGCAGGGCACCCACGTCCCGGGAACCGTCGCACAGGGCCGGCAGAAGCGCCAGTTCCGGAGGCAGGGCGATGGCGCTGTCGGACAGCCCTAACGCGTTTTGCAGTACGAGCACCGGCCGGCCGTCACGGGTATGCCACTGGCTGGAAACCTCTGCCAGCTTCGGCCTGAAGGTGCTCATCGCGCCATCATCACCCCTTGCCGGCGCAGTTCGCGCGCATAGGCGAAGAGCGCCGCGGTATCCCCGGTGTGCCAGAAGAGCACCGTTTCCTCCGGCGCGATCTCCCCGCGCCGGATCATGTCAATCATGCCGGCCAGCGCGCGGCCCGTGTACACCGGCCCCACCAGGATGCCCTCATAGCCGGCCATCAGGGCGATGGCCTCGCGCTCCGGCTCTCCCAGGACGGCGTATCCCTCGCCCAAATAGCGGTCCACAATGTCAATCTTGGCGCCGGGCACCTTGACCGGCCGGCCCAACAAGGAGAGGGTCTGGGACACCAGCTTGGAGACGCGCGCTCGCAGGGCTTTCTCCGGTTCGGCCACGCTGATGGCGGTGATGCGGCCCTTGAAGCCGAACAGTTCGGCGCCGATCAGCATGCCGGCCTGTGTGCCGCCAGAGCTGGAGGCGATGATGATGCGGTCGAAGGATACGCCGGCTTCCTCCATCTGCTGGACCAGTTCCTGCATCGCCAGGATATAGCCCAGCACACCAATGGGGGTGGAGCCTCCCAGCGGGATGATATAGGGTTCATACCCTGCTTCGCGTTCGCCGGCGGCGATGGCTTCCAGACGGGCCGGCAAATCAGCCCAGCTCACATCCCCCAACCAGCGCACTTCCGCATCAAAGAGGTAGTCCAGGAGGAGGTTGCCGTTCCATTCCTCGGGCATGTCGCCGGTCAGCGCCAGCACGGCCCGCATGCCCATGCGTGCGGCCGCGGCGGCAGTCTGCCGGCTGTGGTTCGACTGCGGCGCGCCGGCGGTGATAAGCGTGTCCGCGCCGCGCTCCACCGCATCCCCTACCAGGAACTCCAGCTTACGCGCCTTATTGCCGCCGGTGGCAAGGCCGGTCTGGTCGTCACGTTTCACCCAGAGCTGTGGTCCGTTCAATGCTCGGGTCAGTCGAGGCATAGGCTCCAGCGGTGTAGGTAGATGTGCCAACCGCACCCGAGGAAACTTGTCGAACATCGCCATGCCTCCGCTCCCATGGTTTCGGCACTGCATCGCCTATCGGCGCGCATTATACACTATGATATGACAAACAGGCCAATTTTCGGGGCGATTTTTCCCTAATTTACCTCGTCAACATGCGGATCAGCTCCTGCGGATCCGCGTCATAGGGGAGATGCAGCCGGCTCAGCGCGAACACCGCCGAACGGCGCTGGTAGCGGCTGGGGTTGATGGTCACGCCGGCGCGATAGCCGGCCTCCGCCACCGCCTGCACCACCTGGGCGTCGAAAGCGCCGTACGGATAGCTCACCACCTGCACCGGCACCCCTAGGCGCTCCTCCAGCTTCTGACGGGAATCCTGCAACTGCCGGCGCAGTTCTCCCTCCTCCAACCCCTTCAGCCGCACATGGTCCAGGGTGTGACTGCCAACGGCGGTCCCCTCCTGCACCAGGGACACCAACTGGTCCCAGGTCAGAAAGGCCCCATAGCCCACATGGCTGGGGATGAGGAACACCATCGCCGGCATGCCGGCCTCCCGCAGGGCCGGCCAGGCCACCTCTGCGAAATCCCGATACCCGTCGTCAAAGGTGATGGCGACAGGACGCGGCGGCAAAGGCGCATGGTTCTGCAGGTAATCCAGCACCTCCTCCAGCGGCACGACGCGGTACCCATTCTCGACGAGAAGCTGTATATGCGCCCGAAAAACGGCCGGCGCGGTGGTCCATTCGCGCGCGCTGGCGCCGGCATCCGCCGGCAGTTCGGCCAACCGGTGATACATCAGGATGGGAAGCGGCACCCGGCCGTCCGGGAAGGTGGCAAACCGCACCTCGGCCTCCTCCGCTTCTGTGCTCCAGCGCATGGTGTAGCGCGTCTCCGCCGGCCAGGCCGCCGGCCGGAAGACCACCGTGGTCGGGTCCGGCAGTTCCAGCACCCCTTCCACCGTCGGGCTGATGGCCAGATGCGCCTGCACCCATTCGGTCGTCACCGGCGCATCAAAGCGCAGGGTCAGCGGCGCATCCAGGGGTACCCCTTCATCCCCGTCCACCGGGAATGTCTCTATGAGCCGGGCGGCCGGCCGGGGCGTGGCGGTGGGCAGTGGCGCCGGCATAGCAGTTGCGGTCGGAGTGTGGGGGACAACCGAGGGCGCCGGGGTATGGGTTGGGGCGGCTGTCACCTGGGATGGGGAAGGTGTGGAGGTCTCTATGGGAGCGGGTGTCATCGTCTCTGCCGGCGGGTCCGCCGCCGGCGCACAGGACATGAGCCAGCCGGCCGCGGCCAGGGCGAGCAAAAGCCGGCCGGCCCGACGGAGCCACCCTTCATCCCCTCGAGAGCGCATCACGCCTTTTCGCATCCGTGGAACACCTGGTGAAGATGCAGGTCATTATACGACGGGTGATTGCATCCCACAAAAAAAGAGCCAGGCATTGCGCCTGGCTCTCCCAACAGGAGAAGAGAGGAGGATCAGCTTGTGGCGTGCGCCCGCTTGGCCACGAATACCACCCCGCACCCCTTTATTTCAGCCCATAGTATAGCTGATATTTTATACGCTTCCTTGACGCAAACCCACCGATTTCCCTACTTTTGTGCGCCGGCATGCCCCCCGTCCATCACTTTCTGGCTTCGGCGACGCACTGCACCAGCGCCGCGGCCCGCTCCGTCAGCGCCTGCCATCGGCCCTCAGCGATGGCGCGGGCGTCCAGCAGATCGCCGCCCACGCCGACCGCCGCCGCGCCGGCGCGAATATACTCTCCCGCGTTCTCCAGCGTCACGCCGCCGGTGGGGATCAACCGCAGTTGCGGGAGGGGCGCCAGGATGTCCTTGATGTAGCGCGGCCCGAGCACGCCGGCGGGAAAGACCTTCACCATATCCGCGCCCAGCTCCCAGGCCGTCAGGATCTCCGTCGGCGTCATGGCGCCGGGAACCACCGGCACGCCGTAGCGCCGGCACAGGCGAACCACGTCCGGGCACAGCACCGGGCTGACGATAAACCGCGCTCCGGCCAGGATGGCGGATCGGGCGGTTTCCGCATCCAGCACCGTGCCGGCGCCAAAAATGCTTGCGCCGGGAGCAGCGGATACCTCCGCCAGTACCTCCAGCGCGTTGGGCGTGGTCATGGTGAACTCGATGACCCGCACGCCGCCGGCGGCAATGGCCTCCGCTACCCGGAGCAACGGCTCTGCCGAAGCCAGCCGAATGACGGCCACCACCCCGGTCTCCTCGATGATGCGCAGTACTTCCGCCCGGTCAGGACTGCGGGACATGGCTGTGTTCTCCTTTTTATTTCGCACTATCTTGTTATCGTAAAACGAGAGCCGCCGGCCAGCAACTGTTCCACCTCCTCGCGCTCCGCCCAGCACATGTCCCCGACCATGGTGTGCTTCAACGCGCACATGGCGTTCCCCCACCGCACCGCCCGCTCCAGGTCCTCTTCCAGGTAGCCGCAGATGAAGCCGGCGGTGAAGGCATCGCCGGCCCCCACCCGATCCACAATCTCCACCTCGTACCAATCGTCCTGGATGATCTGCCCGCCGGCGAACGCCATGGCCGAGACGCGGTTGCGCAGGATGCTGGGCGTCTCGCGCAGGGTGACCGCCACCACCTCGAAACCGTAGCGATCCGCCAGCCGGCGCGCTGTAGCCGCCGGCGTGGCCTCCCGCACCCCAAACACCACTTCCGCACAGGCCTCCGAAGTGATGAGGACATCCACATACTGCATGAACGGCTCCTGCACGCGGCGCGCCTTTTCGGGCGGCCACAGGTTGCCGCGGTAGTTCAAGTCATACGTCACGCGCAGGCCGGCCGCCCTGGCGGCACGCAGTGCCTCCTCCACTGCCTGCGCCGCGGAGTCGCTCAGCGCCGGCGTGATGCCGCTGGTGTGAAACAGCGCCGCGCCGGCGAAGGCCTTCGCCCAATCCACATCCGCCGGCCCCAGCATGCTGGCACAAGAGCCGGCGCGGTCATACACCACCCGGCTGGGACGCGGCGACGCCCCGTGCTCTATGAAATACAGCCCCACCCTGCCCTCCGGCTTCCAGACCAGGAAGCGTGTGCCCACTCCCATCCCGCGCACGGCGTTGTGCACCAGCCGGCCCAACGGCGTCTGCGGCAGGGCGCTGATCCACTCCGCCTCGTATCCCATGCGGACCACGCCGGCGGCCACATTCAGCTCGGCGCCGCCGACCTGCACCTCGAAGATGCTGGTCTGCTCGATGCGCATATGATCGGGCGGGGATAACCGGATCATGGCCTCTCCAAGGGTGACGATGCGCATTGTCAGGACCTCCGTTCAGGCATGATTGCCAGACCACTTTTCACACTATACCCGCTCTATGTGAACCGTGCAAATCATGGCGCACAAAAAACCTCCCATGGGCGAGGTCCACGGGAGGAGAACAAGCGAGGCGATAGCATGCCGCGGGGTAAAGGGGTCACAGCCCGGCGGCGCCGGCCGGCTCCAGCACCTCGATATCCACCTCACAGGCGGACAGGCGGCCCAGGATATGGACCAGGATGCGCACCCGGCCGGCGTCGGAGATAGGCCGCTCAAAGATGGCCTCCAGGTCCTTCAGGGGGCCGCTGGTGATGCGCACCCGCTCCCCCGGCGCGATGTAGCCGTAGCCGTGCTGGTTGAGCAGTTCCACCCGCCGGCGCAGTAGATCAATCACGCCCTGGGGCACTCGCGCCGGCTCGCCGCCAAAGCTCACCAGCGCGCTCACGCCCGGCAGCCACTCCAGCCGAGAACGCGGCACCTTCGACAGGACGGCGCGCACGAAGAGATAGCGCGGGAAGAGGGGCTTCCACGGCCGGCGGTCCGCCCGAATGTGCGCCGGCCGGATCATGGGCAGGAACGTCTCCAGCCCCATAGATGCCAGCACTCCCTCCACCATCTGCTCTTTATGGGGCTGGGTGAACACCACCCACCAATAATCATTCGGCGGACAATCTCTCCCCACCGCTACCGATTCCCATTGGCTGGCCGCATGATTTGCCATAATCTCCCTTGAGAGAAAGCGCTGTTCAACGACGCCTGGGACGACATTACTGCCCGATACTCCCTCGGCGATGAAGGACATCCTATGTGGAGATTACAGAGGCCCCTACCTGGGGGTCAAAGGAACCGGAAGCGCCATCGGCCGGCCTGGCTATAATCTACACCCACTGCGCCGTTTCGTCAATAGCCGGAAGCAGATATCTGGTTAAGGGATGGTTAAAAACGCCGGCATGGCCGTTTGGCAAAATCGCGGTATAATGCAACCAGCCAGATAGAAATGGAGCGTCCAACCATGACCAAGACCCAGAAAACTTCAGATGCGCGCATCCGGCCGGCCAGACCGCGCCGCACCGTCCAGGCCCGCTTCCCCGACGGCCGCATCTTCGAAGGCCCGGTTGGCACTCCCGTCGGGGAATTCATCCGCGCCGCCCTGCCGGCCGATGACGTCCCGATCATGGCCGCCATCGTCAACGGGAAACTGCGCGAGCTTTCCCATACCCTGTCCTGGGATTCCTCCGTCCAGCCCCTTTCCATGCAGACCAGCGACGGCCTGCGCATCTTTCAGCGCTCGCTGACCTTTGTGCTGGTCGCCGCCGCCCACGAGCTTTTCCCGGAAGCCACCATCGTGGTGGACCATTCCATCCCTACCGGCGGCTTTTTCTGCGAGGTCGCCGGCCGGCCGCCCTTCTCCACCGCCGAACTCGCCCAGCTCGAGGAACGCATGCGCCAGATTGTCGAGGCCGATGAGCCGATCCTCAAGCATGTCGTCCCGATCTCCGAGGCGATCGCCATCTTCCAGCGCCAGGGCTATACGGATAAGGTGCGCCTGCTCCAGGGGTACGCCGGCGACCGCCAGAGCCTCTCGATTTACTCCCTGCGCGGCGTGTACGATTACTTCTACGGCTACATGGCCCCTTCCACCGGCCCACTGCATCCCTTTGCCCTGCGGCCGGCGGAGGGCGGGTTCCTGCTCCTCTTTCCCACCCGGCACCGGCCGCGTGAGCTGACCGAGCCGGCCGGCGCCTCCAGGCTCTCCGCCGTGTTCCGCGAACATCTGGACTGGATGCGCGTCATGAATATTGACGACGTGGCCTCGCTGAACGATGCGGCCCGATCGGGCAGACTGCGGGAGGTCATCCTGGTGGCCGAGGCCCTGCATGAAAGGCGCATCGCCGAGATTGCCGGCCAGATCGCGGCGCGCCGGCCGCGGCTGGTGCTCATCGCCGGCCCTTCCTCCTCCGGCAAGACGACCTTCATCAAGCGCCTGGCCATCCAGCTCCTGGCCGCCGGCATGCGCCCGGTCTCCCTCGGTCTGGACGACTACTTCCTCGACCGAGAGCACACCCCGCGCGATGAGAAGGGGGAGTACGATTTCGAGGCCCTGGAGGCGGTGGACCTGGAGCTGTTCAACCGCCAGCTCCTGGCGCTCTTCGCCGGCGAGGAAGTGCTCACGCCGCGCTACAACTTTCACACCGGCCAGCGGGAAGCGGGCCGGCGCCTGCGCATCACCCCCGATCACATCGTCCTGGTGGAAGGCATTCATGGGCTGAACCCCAGGCTTGTGCCCCATATACCGCCCGAGCAGGTCTTCCGCATTTACGTCTCGGCGCTGACTCAGCTCAACCTGGACTGCCACAACCGCATCCCCACCACCGACACCCGGCTCATCCGGCGCATCGTGCGCGACGCGCAGTTCCGCGGCTACAATGCCCAGCAGACCATCGCCGGCTGGGAAAAGGTGCGGCGCGGCGAACGGCTCTACATCTACCCCTATCAGGAAAACGCCGACGTGATGTTCAATTCCGCCCTGCTGTACGAGCTGGCCGTGCTGAAGCCCTTCGTCGAGCCGCTTCTGCGCCAGATCGCTCCATCCCAGACCATGGAATATATCGAGGCCTCGCGCCTGCTGGCCTTCTTGAGCTGGTTCGAAGGCGCCGGCCCGGAACAGGTGCCCGAAACCTCCATCCTGCGGGAGTTCATCGGTGGTTCCGCGCTCACCGATGTAAGTTATTGAGCGAACATGCACCAAGCGAAAGGAGGAAAACCATGGTCCGCATCGGAGACCAGGCGCCGGATTTCGCCCTGCCCGACCCGGACGGCCGTACCGTCAGGTTGAGCGACCTGCGCGGCAAGCGCGTCATCCTGTATTTCTACCCCAAGGCCATGACCAGCGGCTGAACCCAGCACGCCATCGGATTCCGGGACGAATCCGACGAGATCGCCCGGCTGAACGCGGTCGTCGTGGGCATCAGCCCCGACCCAGTGGAACAATTGCGGCTGTTCCGGGACAAATACCAACTGCCATTCATCCTGCTCTCGGACGCCGATCATCAGGTGGCCGAGCGGTACGGGGCCTGGCGGGAGAAGAAGATGTACGGCCGCACCGTCATGGGCATCGTGCGGAGCCATTTCATCATTGACGAAGAGGGCCGCATCGTGGACGTGCAGATGAAGGTCACGCCGGCCCAAAGCGTGGAGCGCGCCATGGCCGCCCTGCGCGCCATGGCGGGGGCCGCCGGCTGACCATCAGCCGGCCGGCTCGCCGCGGAGCAACCGCACCACGTCCAGCAGGGTCCCTTCATCCCCCACATTGCCGGGGAAGACCACATAGGGCGCGCCCGGCGAGAGCTTCAGCGCGCGGCTCTCCTCGCCCGCTCGCGTGATGCGCCAGACCGGCACCCCGGGCGCGATCTGGCCCAAGACCCGCGTGCGGCGCGCCCCCAGCGCCCGCTGTGCCAGCTCATGCGAGGTGATGCCCCCCTTGGCGACGACGAAATCCGCCGGCGCCCGAGACAGCACCCCCCGCACCGCTTCCACCAGGGCCAGCGATGCGCTCTCCATGATTGCCAGGCTCTCTTCCGGCGACCCACCAACCCGCAGTGACCGGCTGGTGTAGATCACCGGCACGTTGCCGGCGAAGGCGCTCTCACACGCCGCCTCCACCACCCGGGCGATCACCGCTTCTCGCTCATGGGTGAGGAGCGGTTCCACCGGCAGTTCGACGCCGGCCGCCGCCGGCCAGGCCAGCAGGCGCCCTAACTGCCGAGTACTGCGCGGCACAAACGACCCCACCGCCACCAGCCCCACTGCCGGCGCCGGCGCGTCCAGCAGTTCCTCCCGCGTCAGTAAGGGGCGCGGCGCGATGCCGGCGCGCACCCGTAGGAACGACGCCCCTGTGCGGTACAGGAAGCGCTTGCCGCGAGCCTCCGCCTCCAGCAGGCCGGCGACCACCTGCTCCAGGTCCGCATATTCCACCGCATCCACCACCACCGGCCGGCCGTCCTCTATCCCCATCAGCCGCTCCGTCACATACGCCGGCCCCTCTGCGCGCACCCGCCCCACGTCCAGCACCAGCACGTCGGACGCTCTCCACCGCCCCCCGGTCTTCTCCTCCACCCACGCCGGCAGATACGAATGGGAGAACCCGAACGCCGGATCGCGGGCGAACTCGGTCTGGGCCGCCGGCACCAGCATATCCCCCTGCGCCACCCAATGGATGCCGTGCACGGTGTACCGGCCGGCCTCGAAGAAACAGGGCGCGATCAGCACCCCATCGAACGGCCCCAATTCCTCGCCCAGGATATCTGGCTCCAGCGGGAAGTGGCCGCGCAGGGTGGAATCACTGCGGCTGAGCGCCACAAACCGCCGGCCGGTGCGCCCGGCCGCCTCCTTCAGCCGGCGCGCGATCTGGCGATTGACATCCGCGGCGGCCGCCGGCGGCATGGCACGCGTATTGGCCAGCACGAAGAGCGCCGGCGCAGGATCGCACAAACCCTCCTCCAGCGCCTCGACCGTCCACTCGAGCAGGAGCGGGACATCATGCACCGTCTGACAGCCGGTGGGGTCATCGTCAACGGCCACCACCTTGATGCCGCTCTCCAAGATGCGCCGGCGCAGGGCCTCGCTGAAGGCGCTGTCCGTGCCCACTGCCGGCAGAGACCCTACCAGGGACTCCCTGGACACCGGTGTGATGTTGCTCTCATCCGTCAGCAGTAATGCAAATTCCATACCCTTGTATCCCCTGCTGTTTCGCACAAAATTCCGAATGCGCTATAATGCGCCTGACAAAATGGTGGAGGTCCAGCATTTATGAAAGCGGCACAGCGTCAGCTTGCAGAGGGCATCCTCTTCACCGACGAGTATCAGCTCACCATGGCGCAGTTATATTACCGCGCCGGCCTGCATGAAAAGCCGGCCCAGTTCGAGCATTTCTTCCGCAGTTATCCGGACTACGGCGCCCATCAGGCCGGCTTCTGCATCAACGCCGGCCTGCAGTGGCTGTTGGACTGGATGGAAGAAGCCCGCTTCCGCGATGAGGACATCGCCTGCCTGCGCAGTCAGAGAGGCCGCGCCGGCAAGCCCCTCTTCGCCGAGGACTTCCTGCGCTGGCTCGCCGGCCGGCGGCCCATGGACTACCTCACCATCCGCGCCATCCCCGAGGGCCGCGTCGTCCACCCGAACGTCCCCCTCACCGTGGTCGAAGGGCCGCTGGCCATGGCGCAACTGCTGGAGACGCCCCTGCTGAACTTCCTGAACTTTCAGACCCTCATCGCCACCAAAGCCGCCCGGGTGCGGGAAAGCTGTGGCGTCCAGGTCGTGATGGAATTCGGCCTGCGGCGCGGGCCAGAGCGCGGCTCCAATGCCGGCGCACGCGCTGCCCTCATCGGCGGCGCGGATTTCACCTCCAACGTGGGCATCTCCCACGTGCTCGGCTATCCCCCCAAGGGCACGCATGCCCACAGCATGGTGCAGGCCTTCATCGCCCTCGGGGCCAGCGAGCTGGATGCCTTCCGCGCCTTCGCCGAAGTGTACCCCGATGACTGCATCCTCCTGGTGGACACCATCAACACGCTGGAGAGCGGCGTGCCCAACGCCATCCGCGTCTTCGAGGAACTGCGCCGCAAAGGTCATGAGCCGGTGGGCATCCGCCTGGACTCCGGTGACCTGGCCTACCTCAGCATCCAGGCCGCCAAAATGCTGGATGAGGCCGGCTTCCCGAACACCACCATCGTGCTCTCCAGCAACCTGGACGAGCTGGTCATCTGGCAGATCATCACGCAGATTCGCGATGAGGCGCCCCGCTACGGTGTGGACCCGGAGCGGCTCATCCGCCGGCTTACGTACGGCGTCGGCACCCGCCTCATCACCTCCCACGGCCACAGCGCCCTCGACGGCGTCTACAAGCTGGTGGCGGTGCGCAACCGCGCCGGCTGGGAGCCGGCCATCAAGATATCCGAGACCCCGGACAAAACGCTGAACCCCGGGGAAAAGCGCGTTTGGCGCATCTACGACCGCCGCGGTAAGGCTACTGCTGACCTGCTCAGCCTGGCCCACGAAGACCCCCGCTCCGCCGCCCGCCTGCTCCTGCACCATCCGTCTGACCCGGAAAAGTGGCGCGTGCTGACACAGGATGAAATCTCCGGCATCGAGCCCCTGCTGGTGGACATCCTGGTGGACGGCAAGCTGGTCTACGAACTGCCGTCGTTGGAGGAAATCCGCGCCCTGCGGAGCGCCGATGTGGAACGCCTGGACGCCGGCGTCAAACGCCTGGTCAACCCGCACGTGTACCACGTCTCGCTGTCCGAAGGGCTGTGGAACCTGAAGCAGGAGCTCATCCATGCCGCCCGCCAGAAGGCCCGCGAGGGGCAGAGGAACTCGCCGGCCCTCTGACCTTATTCCCCCGGGAGCTCTTCGGGCGAGCCGGCCAGGCGCTCCAGCAGTTTGCGCTCGCTGGCATGGCTCGCCCAGCGCGGCGCCTCCTCCAGCGGGAACCAGCGCACCTCCTCGACCTCAGCGTCGTGCCGGCGCTCATCCCCGCCGACTGCCCGCATCAGGAAGAAATAGACCTTCTTGTGCACGCGCACGCGCTGGCCGCCCTCCTCCCACCAGTACCAGTACTCGAGCGGCTCCAGCCGGCGGATGATCTCCACCTCCAGGCCGGTCTCCTCGCGCACCTCGCGGCAGGCGGCCTGCTCCAGCGGCTCCTTGCGCTCCACCAGCCCTTTCGGCAGTGCCCAGCGCTCCGAACCGTCGGGAAAGCGCACCCGTATCAGCGCCACCTCCCAACCGCCGGCCGGCCCCTTTCGCAGAACGACCCCGCCGGCGGAAAGCTCAAAGCGTGCCGTCATCGCTTCCCCCTGGATTGTGCCCGCTTCTGCAGGGCATACAGCGTGTTCAGGGCTTCCAGCGGCGTCATGGTATTGATGTCAAGCTGTAACAGCTCCTCCACGATGGGGTCCGTGAGGGTGAAGAGAGGAAGCTGGCTCGCCGGCGGCTCGCGCACGCCGGCCGCCGGCGCCCGTGTGCCGTTGCGCTCCAACCGCTCCAGTATCTCCTGCGCCCGCTGTACCACGGCGCGCGGCAGGCCGGCCAATTGTGCCACGTGAATGCCGTAGGACTTATCCGCCCCACCCGGCACAATGCGGTGCTGGAACACAATCTGATCCCCTACTTCGGTGACCTGCACGTTGTAATTGCGCACGTGCGGAAGCCGCTCTGCCAGCTCCGTCAGCTCATGATAATGGGTGGCAAACAGGGTCTTGGCGCGCAGGTTGGGATGATGATGGAGGTACTCCACCACCGCCCAGGCGATGGAGATGCCGTCATACGTGCTCGTGCCGCGCCCGATCTCGTCGAGGATGACCAGACTGCGCGGCGTGGCGTGATGCAGGATGTTGGCCGTCTCGATCATCTCCACCATGAAGGTGGACTGGCCGGCGGCGATCTCATCCTGCGCACCAATGCGCGTGAAAATGCGGTCCACCAGGCCGATATGTGCGGCGTCCGCCGGCACAAAGGATCCGATCTGCGCCATCAACACGATCAGGGCCGTCATGCGCAGATACGTGGATTTCCCGCTCATGTTCGGCCCCGTCAGGATGATGATCTGCTGTTCCGGTGAGAGATACACGTCGTTGGGGACAAAGGGATGGTCGCGCAGGGTGACTTCCACCACAGGATGCCGGCCGGCGCGGATGTCAATCACATCATCCTCGGCGATCTCCGGCCGCACATAGCGGTGGGTGACTGCCACTTCCGCCAGCGACGCCAGGACATCCAACTGCGCCAGCCGGCGCGCCGTGTCGAGGACCCGGCCGGCCTCCGCCGCCACCCGCTCGCAAACCTCCTTGAAGAGCACTGCCTCCAGCTCCAGGATGCGGTCCTCCGCATGCAGGATCAGCGCCTCATACTCCTTAAGCTCGGGCGTGACGAAGCGCTCGGCGTTGGCCAGCGTCTGCTTGCGGATGTAGTCCGCCGGCACCAGGTGCAGGTTCGGCCGCGTCACCTCCACGTAATAGCCGAAGACTTTGTTATAGCCCACTTTCAGCGACTTGATGCCCGTGCGCTCCCGCTCCGTCTGCTCCAGCCGCGCTACCCAATCCTTGGCATCGCGCGAGCGGTGGCGCAGTTCGTCCAGCTCGGCATGAAACCCCTCGCGGATGACGCCGCCCTGGGATAACAACGCCGGCGGGTCCTCGACCACCGCGCGCGCCAGCAGGTCCACCACCTCCCCGCAGGCATCCAGGCCGGCCATCAGCTCCGCCAGCGCCGAGCCGGCCGGCATCTTCTCCGCCAGGCCGGCGATCTCCGGCACCACCTCCAGCCCCCGCCGCAGTCCCACCAAATCACGCGGCCGCGCGGTGCCCATCTGCACGCGGTTGATGAGCCGTTCCAGGTCCCCGACTTTCTCCAGATGCTTGCGCAGGTTGGCGCGCAGGAGGCCATCCTCGACCAGGGCCTGGACGCAGTCCAGCCGGCGCTCCAGCCGGGCGCGATCCAGCAGGGGCTGATTCAGCCACTGCCGCAGTAACCGCGCCCCCATGGAAGTGCGCGTGCGGTCCAGCACCCCCAGCAGGGAGCCTTCCGTAGAGCGGGTGCGGATGGTCTCCACCAGCTCCAGATTGCGGCGGGTGGCTGGGTCGAGGGTCATGAAATCTTCGGTGGAATAGGTGTGCAGGCCGGCCAGTTGGGAGAGCGCCCCTTTCTGCGTATGCTGAAGGTACTGCAGGAGCGCGCCGGCCGCCCGCACCGCCAGCGGCAGACCGTCACAGCCATAGCCGGCCAGCGAGGAGACGCCGAAATGGTCCATCAGCGCCCGCCGGGCGGTCTCCTCATCGAAATGCCAGTCGTCATATTCGGTGCGGGCCGAGGGAAGCGTCTGGAACGCCGCCGGCCACGCGCTTCCCGCCGGCCACAGGAGCTCCGCCGGCTGAAGGCGCGCTAGCTCCTCCGTCAGGCGCTGGAGGATATCGCGGCTTTCCATCTGGGTGGTGGCAAATTCCCCGGTGGTGATATCGGCATAGGCCAGGCCGGCCCGCTCTCCCTCCAGGATCGCCGCGGCGATATAATTATTGCGCCGCTCCGGCAGGAGGGCCGGCTCAATCACCGTGCCGGGCGTCACCACCCGCACCACCTCCCGCTCCACAAGGTCACGCCCATTGGGGTCGCTGACCTGCTCGCAGATGGCGACCTTATAGCCGGCGGCCAGCAGTTTGGCCAGGTAGCTCTCGAGGGCGTGATAAGGGACGCCGGCCAGTGGAACCCGCTTATCGCCCCCCACCGGCCGCGAGGTGAGCACGATATCGCACACCTGCGAGACGATGCGGGCATCATCGTCGAAGGTCTCATAAAAATCCCCCAGCCGGAAGAGCAGGATGGCGTCGGGATACTGGCGTTTGATATTCAGATACTGCCGGCGCATGGGCGTCACCGACATCGGACGCTCCTCACTCATCTCCCAGGATTGCCGGATGCATTGTAATCCACGCCGGCCTTTTGGTCAACGCGCGCCCGACGAGCGCGATGAGAAGCTATGAAAGGGGATGGAGCGTCTTGCGCCGGAGATGCCGGCGGCATTTTCCCACACCCGCAATTTGACGACGGCTCGATCTGGTGTATAATAGGCGAAAATGCCGTGAGGCCAGGCCATGTCCTGCACGCGCATGGGCTTGCGAAATACACCAGCACACGTTCGATGGATAGCGACGACGCTCAAGGGATACTATTTCTCTTGAGCGTTTTTTTGCGCCCTGTGACAGGCCGGCCAATAAGGAGCAGAGCGGTAGCGTATGGGGACGATCATCCTGCCGGCGCTCGCCGACGTCCATGTCCACTTCCGGGACCCGGGAGGGACCCATAAAGAGGATTTTGCCACCGGCACCCGAGCGGCGCTGGCGGGGGGCATCGTAGTAGTGCTGGATATGCCCAATACCAGCCCCCCGACAGTGCATCAAGCGGCATTGCAGGAAAAAGCCCGAATCGCAGACCAGAAAGCACATTGCGATTTCGGGCTTTTCCTTGGCGCCGGCCCGGACAACGCCAGCGAGATCTCTGCCCTGGGACGCCGGGCGGCCGGCCTGAAAATGTACCTGGGCCATACCTACGGCCCCCTGCTGATGAGCGAACTGCCGGCCATGATCGCCCACTTCCAGACCTGGCGCGGCCCCGGCCCTATCGCCATCCACGCCGAAGGCCCCATGCTGGCGGCGGCCATCGCCCTGGCCCGCGCCTATGACCAGCCCACCCACCTCTGCCATGTCAGCCGCGCGGAGGAGATCGCGCTCATCCGCCGCAGTAAGGCCGCCGGCGCTCCCATTACCTGCGAGGTCACGCCGCATCACCTCTTCCTGACCGAGGCCGACGCCGGCCGGCTGGGCCCCTTCGGGTTCATGAAACCGACGCTGGGAAGCGAAAAGGACCGCGCCGCGCTGTGGGAAAACCTGGACGTCATCGACTGCTTCGCCACCGACCACGCCCCTCATACCCGCCAGGAGAAGCTGGGAGAAAACCCACCCCCCGGGGTGCCGGGCCTGGAGACCATGCTCCCCCTGTTGCTGACCGCCGTAAGCGAGGGACGCCTGAGCATGGAGGATGTGGTACAGCGCCTGCACTATGCGCCGGCGCGCATCTACCACCTCCCCATGCCGGCCGCCGAGGTGGAGATTGACCCCGACGCGGTATGGGAGATCAGGAACGAAGGCCTGCAGACACGTTGCGGCTGGAGCCCCTTCGCCGGCATGAAGGTGCGCGGCCGGGTGCGGCGCGTCCGCCTGCGCGGCACCCTGGCCTACGAGGACGGCAATGTGCTTGTCCCGGCCGGATTTGGCCGGAACCTCTTCGCCGGCTGAGCCGGCGCAAACATCAACCATATGACGATCCGCAAACAACACATAAAGGAGGTTGACCATGTTGTATCAGTCGCATGACATGAAGGACCCGCGCGAAGCCGCCGTGCCGGCGGATAACGTCAACAACGGCCTGTACGGGCAGGACATCATCTCGGTGAAGCAGTTCAACCGCCAACTGCTGACCTACATCATGGGCG
>JAPWUQ010000242.1 GCA_028275445.1 Anaerolineae bacterium
AAGGCGCTCAGGCCGCGCGAGCGAAGGGCCGACTGCTCCAGGTCCTGCATCAGCCGGCGCACCGCTGTGCTGTAGACCAGGGCGGCTTCCAGAAACCACCCTCGTTTGTGGTAGTGAAACTCCAGGTTCTCCACGAGGGAAAGGTACCGCCGCACAATCACCATCTGCTCCGCGAAGGATTTCAGATGGGCTGTGAGGGCGGGGTCCTCGTCAATGTCCCGCATCACTTCCTGCCGGTAGCGGATGGCCTCGATATTGTGGAGCGGGGTGTAGAAAAATGGCTTGAGGTGATAGGCCTGTTTGCCGGCAGTGATGGCGTCAATGACCTGGTCCAGGTTCAAGTCCTTCAGGCAAGGTTCTGGCTCTTCCGACAGCCCTTGTCCCTCGGTTGGGTTTGGGAATAACACGCTGACTGCGACCATTTCCGGAAATCCTCGCTTCCTGTGACCCCCCACAGGTGGGAATAAAGAAAAAACCTCTACTGAACAGCGGTTCAGTAGAGGCTATCAGTCCTGACGGACATGCAAGGCGAGCCTCATCGCCTGTTCGATTGGCTGGCCGGCGCTCCGTCTGCCGATGGGTGCCGGCCGGTTTGTCTGTACAAATTATAGTGCAGAAAAGGGGGGATGTCAAATTGCGGCGAAGAAAGGCCGAAAAGCGTCATTTGACAAGCCGGCGGGATTGTGTTATTTTATTCATGCATCATTCGACAGGGAAGGCAGGGCGAACATGCTGCGTCTTTCGCTCCGAGCCAAGCGAAGCAAGGTGTACCCGCGACCAGGCCGAGGGTCTGGTTAGACTTGCTTTGCGCGCCCTGTGCAACAGTTCAGCGCCCAAGCCAGCCTCCAGGCCCTTTCCAGAGCAGGGAGGCTGGTTTTTTTATGATATTCGAGGTGCCGGGAAGCACCTGTACTGCCGGCCATGACGCGCCCAGGCTCTGTAGCCTATGAGTCTGGGCCCTTTTATTCCGACGCCCCACCGCCTCAGCGGTGCCGGCTATATTGCCAACAATTTCAGTAAGCAAGGAAAGGAGAAAGAACCATGTTGTGCGAATGTCCCGAATGCGGTGCCGAAATGGAACTGGATGACGACATCATGGTGGGCGAGATCGTCATCTGCGCCGACTGCGGCGTGGAGTGCGAGGTCGTCAGCCTTGAGCCCCTCGAGCTGGCGCTGGCGCCCGAAGAAGATGAGGATTGGGGAGAGTAAACGCCTATGAAAGTGGGTATTGTCTGCTCGCGGATTCGGCTGGAAGAAAAGCTTCTCCTCCAGGCGTTTCAGGACCGCGGCGTGGATATCGAGATCATTGATGACCGCCAGCTTGTCCTGGACACCACCAAACCGAGCCTGCACTTTGACATCGTGGTAGGCAGGTCGCTGAACTACTCGCGCGGCCTCTACGCCCAGCACATCTTTGAGCACTGGGGGGTGCGCACCATCAACCCGTACAAGACCCTGGAAATCTGCGGGGACAAACTGCTGACCACGACAGCCCTCCAGCGAGCCGGCATACCCACGCCGCGCACCGTCATCGCCTTTACGCCGGAGTCGGCCCTGGAAGCCATCGAGGAGATCGGCTACCCCGTGGTGCTGAAACCCCTGGTGGGTTCCTGGGGCCGGCTCCTGGCCAAAATCAACGACCGCGACGCGGCCGAGGCTGTGCTGGAGCACAAGAGCGTGCTGGGCAACTACCAGCATTCCATCTTCTATATCCAGGAGTTTATCCGCAAACCGAACCGCGACATCCGTGCCGCCGTCATCGGCGACCGCACGGTGCGCGCCATCTATCGCGTCGCCCCGCACTGGATCACCAACACCGCCCGCGGCGGCGAGCCGATCCCCTGTGAGATCACCCCCGATCTGGACCGCCTGTGCGTGGCCGCCGCCAAAGCCGTCGGCGGGGGCATTGTGGGGGTGGACCTGTTGGAAGACCCCGAGCGCGGCCTGCTGGTCAATGAGGTCAACGGCATGATGGAATTCGGCCGCAGTGTGCATGTCACGGAGGTGGACCTGCCGGGAGAGGTTGCCGATTACGTCATTGGCATCGTCGAAGGCCGCTATCCCTATCCTGGAGAGGAAGTCGAGAAGGAGAAGGCAACGTGTTGAAGGCATCCATCGTTGGCGGTTCTGGCTATGCAGGAGGGGAGCTCCTGCGCCTGCTCCTCTGGCATCCCCACGTGGAGGTCGCCCAGGTGACTTCCGAAAGCCTGGTGGGGGAGTATGTGCATCTGGTCCATCCGAACCTGCGCGGCCATACCCGGCTGAAGTTCACCTCGGCCAAGCAGTTGGAGCCGTGCGATGTCCTCTTCCTGGCACTGCCGCACGGCGAGGCGCAGGAGCGTATTGACGAGTTCGCCCAGATGGCGACGTATATCATTGACCTGTCCGCTGACTTTCGCCTGCGCGATCCGGCGCTGTACGAGCAGTGGTATGGGCATCCGCATGCGGCGCCGGCCTGGCTCTCGAAGTTCGTCTACGGCCTGCCGGAACTGCACCGCGAGGAACTGCGGACGGCGCGCTACGTCAGCGGGGTAGGATGCAACGCTACGGCGGTGAACCTGGCCGTGTACCCGCTCTTCGCGGCGGATGTGGTGGACCGCCGGCGCGGCATCGTCGTGGAGGTCAAGGCCGGCTCCTCCGAAGGCGGCCATCACCCCAGCCCCGATTCCCACCATCCCGAACGCGCCGGCGTCGTGCGCTCCTATGCCCCGGTCGGCCACCGCCATACCGCCGAGATCATCCAGGAGATGGCGCTGGGCGGGGAGCCGCCGGCGGTGCATCTTTCCGCCACCGCGCTGGACATCGTGCGGGGCGCGCTGGCCACCGCCCATGTCTTCCTCAAAGACCCGCTGACCGAGCGCGATCTGTGGAAGATATACCGACAGGCCTATGACAAGGAGCCGTTCGTGCGCATTGTGAAGGAGAAGCGGGGCAACTACCGCTATCCGGAGCCCAAGATCCTCGCCGGCAGTAATTACGCCGAGGTGGGCTTCGCGCTGGACGAGTCCACGGGCCGCGTCGTCGCCATTGCGGCGATTGACAACCTGATGAAGGGCGCCGCCGGCAGTGCCGTGCAGTGCATGAACATCATGCTGGGCTGGGATGAGAAGGCGGGGCTGGAGTTCCCCGGCCTGCATCCCATCTGATCGCATGCAATGCCGGCATCTCCCATTCTATCCCTTTTGCAGGAGAACGAGCGATGATCGTCGTGAAAGTGGGCGGAGGCCAGGGCATTGACCTGGAGCGCGTCTGTGAGGATGTGGCGCAGGTCTTCCGCAGTGGCCAGCCGTTGATTTTGCTCCACGGGGGCAATTACGAGACCAATCAGATTGCGGAGCAGTTGGGACATCCGCCGGAGTTCGTGACCTCGGTGTCGGGGATCGTCAGCCGGCGCACCGACCGCCGCACCCTGGAAATCATGGAAATGGTCTACGCCGGCAAAATCAATAAGGGCATCGTGGAGCTTCTCCAGCGCTACGGCGCCAACGCGGTCGGCCTGTCCGGCATTGACGGCCGCGTGCTGGAGGGCAAGCGCAAGGATGCCATCAAGATCATCAAGGACGGCCGGCGCATGATCCTGCGCGATGATTACACCGGCACCGTCCAAAAAGTGAACACCCATCTCCTGCACCTGCTCCTGGACAACGG
>JAPWUQ010000243.1 GCA_028275445.1 Anaerolineae bacterium
GGCGGCCACCCATTCCCGGCTGGTCTGGGGCATCGCCGGCGCCATCGCGGTGATCGCGCTGATCGTGGGCATCGGCGCGTGGGCCGCGATCGGGCGCGGCCAGCTCGCAGTGCCGCCGGCCGAGACGCCAACCGCCGTGATGCCGACCCCGACGGAATTCGTGCCGGCGGTCATTCCTCCGCCCACGGACACGCCGCCGGCAGTCAGCATCCCCACGTCCACGCCTGCGGAGACGCCCACGCCCATGCAAGCGGCCACGGTCACCGACACGCCATCTCCTGCGCCGACGGCGACCTGGACGGCCAGCCCCGCCCCAACGGATACGCCGACAGCCCTGCCGACGCCCACTTTTACCCGGCCGGCGCGCACCGTCGTGCCGGCGCTCTCCCTCTCGCTGACGGCGCCGGCGGATGGACAGGCGTTCGCGGCCGACCAGACGCCGATATTGAGCTGGTCCAGCTCTCGCCCCCTGGCCGGCGATGAGCAGTTCGTGGTGGTTATCGAACGGGTGCCTCCCCCGCCGCACAGCGGCATCTGGTACGATTACCATATTACCCGCGATACCAGCCTGCCGGCGCCTCGCTATCTGGCGGAGACCTCCGCCGATGGGCAGTTCACCTGGTACGTGCAGGTGATGCGCGGCGCGCGGCTGGAAAATGGTCAGCTCCAGGGCAGTCTGGTCGGACAGCCCAGCCCGAAGCGGACCTTTACCTGGAACCGCCCGCCGGCCGGCGGCGGTGGTGGGGGCCCCTCCACTCCACGGCCGACCCCTACGCGCGATGATTGATGCCGTGAGGCCGCGCCCTATGCCGACACGCCGCACAGGTTCAGGAGACAGCATACGATGAACGCCCGCGGCTGGTGGAAATGGGCCTTGCTATGGCTCGTCGGAGGACTGCTGTTCGCCTGGCTGGCTGTGCCGGCCTCGGGAAACGTCCCGTCTTCGCCGCCGGCGCCGGTGGCCACCCCGGCGCCGGTGCAGGTGTGCTTCCAGGACGGCACTGCCGGCTATGCCGGCACGCGCGACACCTACCTTGACCGCAGTTCCCCTACGACGCCTTTCGGGAGCCTGGACACGCTGCGCGCCAGCGGCGATGCCGGCCAGGTGATGCTGTTGTCCTTTGACCTCTCCGCGATCCCTTCCAACGCCCAGGTGCAGTCCGCCTACCTGCGCCTGTATGCCGTGGAGCGCTCCGCGGTGGCCGGCATAAGCCTGTCCGCACACCAGGTGTATCGGGCATGGCAGGAGGAGCAGGCCACATGGAACAGCGCCAGCGCCGGCACCACATGGGGCGCGCCCGGCTGTAACAGCACGGTCACGGACCGCGCCGCGACGGCGGTCTCCAGCGCTCAGGTAAATGCCGTGAACACCTGGGTCCAGTGGGATATTACGCCGCTCGTCCAGTTGTGGATCAATGACCCGGCCCGCAACTATGGGCTGGTCCTGCGGGGCGCCGGCGACTCCTCCGTGCGCTACGGCTTCCGTTCTTCCGAATCCGCCAACATCACCCAGCGTCCCCAGCTTTGCCTGACCTACGTCGTGCCCGCCAATCAATGGGGGCAGATTGTCGGTAAGGTCTGGCATGACCGCAACGGAGACGGGATACTGCAGGTGGGGGAGCCGGCGCTGGCCGGCGCCCGGCTCGAGCTGTGGCGCGGCCAGCAGAAGCTGAGCGAGTACACCACCACCTCCAGCGGCGCATATGCCTTCTCCACCCTGGTGCCGGACACATATACCGTTATCGAGGTCAATCCGCCGGGCTATCGCTCCACCACGCCCGACAGCCGGACGGTAGCCGTGGCCGCCGGCGAGACGGTGCGGGTGGACTTCGGCGATCAGCTTGTCTCCCCGCCAAAGACCTCCCTCCTGCCTTTGCTCGGTTCCCGCTTCGGCGCGGTGACCCCGACGCCGGCTCCCACCCCGTACTGGCGGCCGGGAACTGGCTTGAGCGACAAGCAGGTGAACGCGCTCCTGCGCTTCAGCGATGCGTGTGACCGCGCCTATGCCGGCGTGGATGAGCTGGGCCTTTTCCGCACTTTGAACGGCGGCCAGAGCTGGGAGCGCCGCGGCCTGGATTACAGCGTGCTGGAGATGGTCCTGGTGCCGTGGAACAACGCCTATCTCTTCGCCGCCACCTGGGGCGCCGGCGTGATGCACAGCGCGGACGGCGGCGCGTCCTGGATCGCCATGAACGCCGGCCTGGAGGGCCATCACTGGCTCTACGCCATCGCCATGGACCCCTGGCGCAACACCCTGTATGCCGGCACGGCCGACAGCGGCGTCTATAAGAGCACGAACGGCGGGACGTCCTGGTCGCCGGTCAACAACGGCCTGACGGACCTGGCGATACGCGCCCTGGCGATAGACCCGGCGGCCGGCCAGTCGGTGGTGTATGCCGGCACCCTGGCGCATGGGGTCTTCAAATCCACCGACGGCGGGGCAAGCTGGCAGAACATCGGGCCGGCGAACGTGCGCGTGCGCGACATCGAGATTGACCCGCTCAATCCCAGCATTATCTTCGTGGCCACGGATGATGGGGTGTACCGCTCCTCCGACGGCGGAGGGAGCTGGCCGCCGACCTATCATAAACTGGCCGGCACTCGCGTCAACGCGCTGGCATTACTGCGCACGGGCACCGATGTCTCGTCGCCGCTGGTGATATATGCCGGCCGCGAGGAGTACGGGGTATACGTGAGCCGCGATGGGGGAGCTTCCTGGGAGGCGATGAACACCGGCCTGCCCGCCGGCACCAGTGTGCGCTCCCTCATCGTGGGGGGAACGGGCGCCGGCTGTCCGCGGCTGTACGCCGGCACACGCGCCGGCGGTGTGTGGGTCTGGCGGTAAGCCGGCCACTTTTACGATTTGGGGTGGGATCTGGCACCAGCCTTGCCCTGTTCCTGGAGCATTTCCTGAATCCAGGAATTGAGGCGCTGAAGCTCAAAGGGTTTTTGAAGCACCGGCGCGCCGGCTTCCCGCAGAAACCCGACGGTCTGCTCGTTGGCCATGTCTCCGGTCATGAAGACGATGCGCTTGCGCCAGCCCGGGTCCCGGCGCGTCAGCTCCTCCCAGAACGAAATGCCGTTCATACCGGGCATTTTGATGTCGCAGACGATCAGGTCATAGCCCCGGCGCTCCACACAGCGAATGGCCTCCTGCCCACTGCGCGCCACGTCCACCAGATGGCCCTGTTGTGCCAGCACGCGGGCGGCGATCTCCACAATATCTTGTTCGTCGTCCACGATGAGGATGCGGCTTCCCCGCCGGCCGGCAGTGGGAGGGGCACTCTTCTGCTCCTGTGCCTCTTCGGCGGCGATGCGGCTTTGGGGCGGCGCCGGCGGAAGATGGACGAAGAACGCCGCGCCTTTCCCCGGGATGCCCTCGCTCTCCGCCCAGATGCGCCCACCGTGTTCCTGGACGATGCCGTAGCAGATGCTCAGCCCCAGGCCGGTGCCCTCGCCCGGCTCCTTGGTGGTGAAGAAGGGGTCGAAGATGCGTCCCATGATCGCCGGCGGGATGCCCGGGCCGTTGTCGCGCACCTCCACGATGACGCCGGCGTCAGTGCGGCGCGTGCGGATGGTCAGGCGGGACCCGACGCCGGACTTGGACATGGCCTGCTCGGCGT
>JAPWUQ010000244.1 GCA_028275445.1 Anaerolineae bacterium
ACGCCGAGCAGGCCATGTCCAAGTCCGGCGTCGGGTCCCGCCTGACCATCCGCACGCGCCGCACTGACGCCGGCGTCATCGTGGAGGTGCGCGACAACGGCCCGGGCATCCCGCCGGCGATCATGGGGCGCATCTTCGACCCCTTCTTCACCACCAAGGAGCCGGGCGAGGGCACCGGCTTGGGGCTGAGCATCTGCTACGGCATCGTCCAGGAACACGGCGGGCGCATCTGGGCGGAGAGCGAGGGTACCCCGGGGAAAGGTGCGGCGTTCTTCGTCCATCTTCCGCCGGCGCCGCCCCAAAGCCGTATTGCCGCCGAAGAGGCACAGGAGCAGAAGAGCGCTCCTCCCACTGCCGGCCGGCGGGGAAGCCGCATCCTCATCGTGGACGATGAACAAGATATTGTGGAGATCGCCGCCCGCGTGCTGTCACAACAGGGGCATCTGGTGGACGTGGCGCGCAGTGGACAGGAGGCCATGCGCTGTGTGGAGCGCCGGGGCTATGACCTGATCGTCTGCGACATCAAAATGCCCGGCATGAACGGCATTTCATTCTGGGAGGAGCTGACGCGCCGGGACCCGGGCTGGCGCAAGCGCATCGTCTTCATGACCGGAGATATGGCCAACGAGCAGACCGCCGGGTTTCTGCGGGAAGCCGGCGCGCCGGTGCTTCAAAAACCCTTTGAGCTTCAGCGCCTCAATTCCTGGATTCAGGAAATGCTCCAGGAACAGGGCAAGGCTGGTGCCAGATCCCACCCCAAATCGTAAAAGTGGCCGGCTTACCGCCAGACCCACACACCGCCGGCGCGTGTGCCGGCGTACAGCCGCGGACAGCCGGCGCCCGTTCCCCCCACGATGAGGGAGCGCACACTGGTGCCGGCGGGCAGGCCGGTGTTCATCGCCTCCCAGGAAGCTCCCCCATCGCGGCTCACGTATACCCCGTACTCCTCGCGGCCGGCATATATCACCAGCGGCGACGAGACATCGGTGCCCGTGCGCAGTAATGCCAGCGCGTTGACGCGAGTGCCGGCCAGTTTATGATAGGTCGGCGGCCAGCTCCCTCCGCCGTCGGAGGAGCGGTACACCCCATCATCCGTGGCCACGAAGATAATGCTGGGATTGAGCGGGTCAATCTCGATGTCGCGCACGCGCACGTTCGCCGGCCCGATGTTCTGCCAGCTTGCCCCGCCGTCGGTGGATTTGAAGACCCCATGCGCCAGGGTGCCGGCATACACCACCGACTGGCCGGCCGCCGGGTCTATCGCCAGGGCGCGTATCGCCAGGTCCGTCAGGCCGTTGTTGACCGGCGACCAGGACGTCCCGCCGTTCGTGCTCTTATAGACGCCGCTGTCGGCCGTGCCGGCATACAGGGTGTTGCGCCAGGGGTCCATGGCGATGGCGTAGAGCCAGTGATGGCCCTCCAGGCCGGCGTTCATGGCGATCCAGGACGCGCCGCCGTCCGCGCTGTGCATCACGCCGGCGCCCCAGGTGGCGGCGAAGAGATAGGCGTTGTTCCACGGCACCAGGACCATCTCCAGCACGCTGTAATCCAGGCCGCGGCGCTCCCAGCTCTGGCCGCCGTTCAAAGTGCGGAAAAGGCCCAGCTCATCCACGCCGGCATAGGCGCGGTCACACGCATCGCTGAAGCGCAGGAGCGCGTTCACCTGCTTGTCGCTCAAGCCAGTTCCCGGCCGCCAGTACGGGGTGGGAGCCGGCGTCGGGGTCACCGCGCCGAAGCGGGAACCGAGCAAAGGCAGGAGGGAGGTCTTTGGCGGGGAGACAAGCTGATCGCCGAAGTCCACCCGCACCGTCTCGCCGGCGGCCACGGCTACCGTCCGGCTGTCGGGCGTGGTGGAGCGATAGCCCGGCGGATTGACCTCGATAACGGTATATGTGTCCGGCACCAGGGTGGAGAAGGCATATGCGCCGCTGGAGGTGGTGGTGTACTCGCTCAGCTTCTGCTGGCCGCGCCACAGCTCGAGCCGGGCGCCGGCCAGCGCCGGCTCCCCCACCTGCAGTATCCCGTCTCCGTTGCGGTCATGCCAGACCTTACCGACAATCTGCCCCCATTGATTGGCGGGCACGACGTAGGTCAGGCAAAGCTGGGGACGCTGGGTGATGTTGGCGGATTCGGAAGAACGGAAGCCGTAGCGCACGGAGGAGTCGCCGGCGCCCCGCAGGACCAGCCCATAGTTGCGGGCCGGGTCATTGATCCACAACTGGACGAGCGGCGTAATATCCCACTGGACCCAGGTGTTCACGGCATTTACCTGAGCGCTGGAGACCGCCGTCGCGGCGCGGTCCGTGACCGTGCTGTTACAGCCGGGCGCGCCCCATGTGGTGCCGGCGCTGGCGCTGTTCCATGTGGCCTGCTCCTCCTGCCATGCCCGATACACCTGGTGTGCGGACAGGCTTATGCCGGCCACCGCGGAGCGCTCCACGGCATACAGGCGCAGGTAGGCGGACTGCACCTGGGCGTTGGAAGGGATCGCGGAGAGGTCAAAGGACAACAGCATCACCTGGCCGGCATCGCCGCTGGCGCGCAGCGTGTCCAGGCTCCCGAAAGGCGTCGTAGGGGAACTGCGGTCAAGGTAGGTGTCGCGCGTGCCGGCATAGCCGGCAGTGCCGTCCTGGAAGCACACCTGCACCGGCGCCGGGGTGGCCACCGGCGCCGGCGGCGAAGACGGGACGTTTCCCGAGGCCGGCACAGCCAGCCAGGCGAACAGCAGTCCTCCGACGAGCCATAGCAAGGCCCATTTCCACCAGCCGCGGGCGTTCATCGTATGCTGTCTCCTGAACCTGTGCGGCGTGTCGGCATAGGGCGCGGCCTCACGGCATCAATCATCGCGCGTAGGGGTCGGCCGTGGAGTGGAGGGGCCCCCACCACCGCCGCCGGCCGGCGGGCGGTTCCAGGTAAAGGTCCGCTTCGGGCTGGGCTGTCCGACCAGACTGCCCTGGAGCTGACCATTTTCCAGCCGCGCGCCGCGCATCACCTGCACGTACCAGGTGAACTGCCCATCGGCGGAGGTCTCCGCCAGATAGCGAGGTGCCGGCAGGCTGGTATCGCGGGTAATATGGTAATCGTACCAGATGCCGCCGTGCGGCGGGGGAGGCACCCGTTCGATAACCACCACGAACTGTTCATCGCCGGCCAGGGGGCGAGAGCTGGACCAGCTCAATATCGGCGTCTGGTCGGGCGCGAACGCCTGTCCATCCGCCGGCGCCGTCAGCGAAAGGGAGAGCGCCGGCACGACGGTGCGCGCCGGCCGGGTAAAAGTGGGCGTCGGCCGAGCCGTCGGCGTATCCGTTGGGGCAGGGCTGGCCGTCCAGGTTGCCGTCGGCACGGGAGATGGCGTGTCGGTGGCCGTGGCTGCCTGCGTGGGCGTGGGTGTCTCCGAGGGCCTGGGCGTGGGGGTGCTGACCGCCGGCGGCGTGTCCGTGGGCGAGGGAATGACCGCCGGCACGAATTCTGTCGGGGTCGGCATCACGACAGTTGCCGTCTCGGCCGGCGGCACTGCGAGCTGGCCGCGCCCGATCGCGGCCCACGCGCCGATGCCCACGATCAGCGCGATCACCGCGATGGCGCCGGCGATGCCCCAGACCAGCCGGGAATGGGTGG
>JAPWUQ010000245.1 GCA_028275445.1 Anaerolineae bacterium
GTGAAGCGATAAACACATATATGGGCGCACACCCCAGCAAAGGGTGAGGTCTTTCTGGCTCGCGCGCCGGCGCGTACGCCCGCGTGCGGGCCGGCAGATCCGTCCCCACGCCCAAAGGGAGCGAGCGGCCGCACAGCACAGGAGGCCAGGTGCACTGCCGGCAGTGATGCGCCGGCCGATGCCTTGTACGCCGCAGTGGATGGTGGTATGCCTGCGTCGGGTTCGGCAGATTGCATTACCCCTAGAAAGGAGGGCTGGAGACAGGGTTCAACTGCCGAGCCGTCTGGAATGCGGTGATTCGGAGTGACCGGGGACGTATGATAAGGAGGTTCCTATGTCCCACAGCAGGTTTCTGAAGGTGTTCTCCGCCATCGTGGGGGTGGTTCTGCTGGTGGCACTGTTGGGGTTGGTGCCGGCCAGCGCCGATATCCCGGCGCAGTCCTCCGGCGACAAGGCCGCGCAGCCGGGCAGTGGTGCGTTCCGCACATCGGATCAGGACGGCGTGTTCGTCATGGCCTCACGCCCCTGGACGGCGGAGGAAATGAAAGCCGCCATCCCCTATCCCATGCCGGAAATGACCTTTGAGGGGGCACTGACCGCCGACGCGCTGGCGGGGCCGGATGGGCCGGCCGGCGCGATCAAGGGAGCGCTCCCGCTCAAGGATCAGAACTCCCTGGGCGCCCTGGAGCTCCTGGAGGAGGATGTGGCCTTTGAGCCGGCCGCAGAGTTCCTCGGCTACAGCTATCCCCCGCCCTTCACCCGGCATGCCGTCTGGACGATCACCAATTACAAGACCAAGTGGCCCTTCATCACCATTGGCAAGCTGTTCTTCAAGCAGTACGGTGTTGCGTACGTCTGCTCCGCGGCGGTGATCGGGAGCAGTTATTCCAGCAACAGCTTCATGACCGCCGGCCACTGCCTGCACAAGGGCGATAACAAGTCCACCGGATGGTCCACGGATGTGGTGTTTGTGCCGGCGTACAAGGATGGCGAAGCTCCTTACGGGCAGTGGACCACCAAGGCTCTCGGTGTGCGGACGCCCTGGTACACCAGCGCTGACGCCGCCAAGGATGTGGGTGCCGCCCGATTGAACAAGAATGCCGACGGCAAGACCATCACCCAACTGGTGGGCTGGCTGGGATTCGCCTGGAACCAGAGCCGCAACCTGGCTTGGTGGGAGCTGGGCTATCCGGCCGCCTCTCCGTTCAACGGCCAGCGCATGATCACCTGCCAGTCCTCCTACGCCTACGACAGCCCCTTCGGCTCCACCCCGAAGCCCATGGGGGTGGGGTGCGACATGACCGGCGGCTGCAGCGGCGGCCCATGGATCTGGAAGTTCGCCACCAGCAACTACCTGAACGGCGTGAACAGCCACCGCCGCTCGGGGTATAACAGCGAGCTGTTCTCCCCGTATTTTGACTCGGCCGTCAAGGACCTGTGGGATTGGGCGGTGGCGCCGTAAGCTCACAGCTTCGGTTCTATGCAACAAAGGGCGGGGAGTATTCCCCGCCCTTGTCATCCCCACCGGGAACCCGTCCCCTCCCGCCGGCGTCTACAATATGCCCATGCATACTGTTGGGGCACAGGGTTTACGGGAGGCGAGAGGATGACCAGATATCTTGTCTTGCTGAGCTGTATCCTGCTGATGCTGGCCGCCGGCTGTGTCGGCACGCCGGAATATCTGCCCGCGCCAGGCCAGCCGCCGGCCGGCCAATCCCCCAGCACCCCAGGCGGAGTGCTCATCGGAGAGACGCCGGGCAGTACAGAACCGGGCACCGCGCCGGCCAGCGGCCCCGCCGGAGGAACGAGCATGCCGGCTCCATCACCTGCCCAGTGGCTGACCTATCGCGATGAGCGGTTCGGCTTCTCCTTCCAATATCCCGACAGCTATGTGGTTCTGGAAGAGAAAGAACCGCTCAGCCAGATCCACCCGAACCTGGTGCACCGGGTCAGACTGCTGGAGAAACAGCTTGCCGAGAGCGAGACCGCTTCCCTCCAGCCGCCCAATTTCAGCGTGGAGGTATTCTCCAACCCATCCGGACTGTCCCTGCGGCAGTGGATCGAATCCCAGGCGGCACTGCAGGGCGAGCAAACCGATGAGACCATCGGCGGCGCGCAGTGCGTGCGGGTGACCCTGACCACGCTCATGGCGCCCAACGAGTTTCACTTCTGCGCGCACGGCGGATACGTGTACCGCCTGATCGCCCTGTCGCCGTATCAGGACGAGATGCTCGCCTCGTTCCGCTTCGGGGGCTGACCTCGCCGGCGCTACCGGCGCAATGTCGCGGTCAGGCGCGCCGGCCGTAACAGCAGGTCCAGCGCGTCGCGAATATCGGGCACGACCAGGTCCGCGGCCAGCAGTGCCTGGACGGCGGTACCTTCTCGCCCGATGACGGCGATGCCCAACGCCGCCTCTTCCAGCATCAGCGCGTCGTTGGCGCCGTTGCCGATGGCGGCCGTGCGGCCGGCGCCTAACTGGCGCACCCAATCCCGCTTCTGCTCCGCCTCCCGGCCCCGTTCCAGCACATGCAGTTCACACCCCAGCGTCTGTGCGACGGCGCCGGCGGTTCCCAACGTATCGGCGGTCACCAGAAAGACCTCCACCAGGGGCGAGAGAGCGCGCACCCGCTCCGCGACGCCGGGGATCAGGGAGCCGTCCGTCGTTACCGTGCCGTTCAGGTCCAGCACCAGGGCGCGGATGGTCAGGTTCCCCTGGCCGGGGAGTTCGATATGCACGCCGGCGCGCTCCGCCATGATCTGAGCACCCCTCCGTGAAGCTGTCAATCACAATGTTCAACTCCAGTATAGCACGGGATATGGCGGGGTACAAATGGGAATGCCGGCAAATTGCCGGCCGGCGCGAAATTTTAAGCTTCTATGTTCGTTTGAACTATTGACATTCGAACATTTTTCGTGTATCATATAAACAGAACCGAACGTGAGCGGGGCGCTATGAACGCGGTCGAGCGGCACAGCAGAATTATCGAGATCGTTCTGGAAAAAGGCCGCATCACCATCCCCGAAATCTGCCAGCTCTTCGACGTCTCCGAAATGACCGCTCGCCGGGACCTGAACGAGCTTGACCGCCGCGGGCTTCTACGCCGCATTCACGGCGGAGCGGTGGCCAACCTCGGCCGCAGTTATGAGCCGCCCTTCCCGATGCGCGCCGCCAAGAACCAGGAGGTCAAGGCGGCCATCGGACGCAAGGCGGCGGAGCTGATTTACGACGGCGACAGCATTGCGCTGGACGTGGGCACGACCACCCTGGAGATCGTGCGCTGGCTGAAGGGCAAGCGCAACCTCACCATCATCACCAACTGTCTGCCCATCGCCAACCGGGTGGTGGACGTCCTTTCGTTGGAAGCAGACGCCCGTCTGATTATCACGGGGGGCATTGTCCGGCCGCGCGAGCTTTCTATGATCGGCGCCCTGCCGGAGCGGGCGTACCAAGAGTTTCATGTGGATAAGGCCTTCATCGGCATCGCCGGCATCAGCCTCGATGACGGGCTGACCGAATATAACATGGAAGACGCGCAAATCAAGAAGAACCTCCTGCGCAGTGCGCGTGAGAAGATCG
>JAPWUQ010000071.1 GCA_028275445.1 Anaerolineae bacterium
TAGCGGATGACATCGCGCTGGAGCCGCTGAAGCCCATGCAGGGAGGTGTTGCCCGGGATGCCGGCGTTGATCACCACCACATCCTGGCGGTTGGCATATGTCTGCAGATGCCGCTGAACCAGATATGGGAAGGTCTGCTCTTCCGGGAGTTCCATGCCGTGGACGATGGAATCGCCCAGCACCACCACGCGCCATTTCCGCCACAGCTCCGGATCGGAAAGATGCCGGCGTGTCTCGGGCCGTAGCTGGCTGTCATCCTGCACGGCCGAGCGCCGATGCCGCACGCGCAGACCGTATTCGCCGGCGGCCAGCATCAGCGGAATCACCCATGCCCAACACTTCCCCTGGGGGTTTGTATCCTTCTCTGCCTGATACATATGCCCTTCACCGCGCCGCATTTTGCTATCATTTTAGCATTTTCTGATATGAGAATCAAGCGGAGCAGTGTAAAGCGAAGGTTAAAAGTACGGCGGGGATGGTCTTCTGAGGGATCGTCTGGCCCCCGCTATTTGGCCGGCGGGCAGGTGGATGGTACAATGGCACTCCATCAGGATCCTGTTCGCGGAGAGAACGATGCTGGGGAAAATCGCCAAAGGTCTGGGCATCCTGCGCTATCGCCTGCTCACCCAGGGCCTCCGGGTGACGCTGTTGTGGGCGCTGGACCATGCGGTGCGCGCCGTGCGCGGCGCCAATATCCGCCGGCTGTGTCAGATCACCCCGGAGCTGTTCGTTGGCGGGCAGTACCGCCGGCGGGGCTGGCCGGTGATGGCCGGCTGGGGCATCACCGCAGTAGTGAATATGCGCGTGGAATTCGACGACCAGGCCGCCGGCATCGCGCCGCCGCGCTACCTCCATCTGCCGGTGGAGGATGACGCCGCCCCCACGGTCGAACAGCTCGAGGCCGGCGTGCGGTTTATCGCCGATGCGATCGCCGAGGGGGGCAAGGTCTATGTGCACTGCGGCGCAGGCGTGGGGCGCGCCGCCACCATGGCGGCGGCCTATCTGGTCAGCACGGGGCTGACGCCGGCCCAGGCGTGGGAACGCCTGCGGGCGGTGCGTCCCTTCATTAAACCCACGCCGGTGCAGTTGGCGCAGTTGGAGCGCTTTGCCGAGCAGTGGAAGGCCCGCGCCGGGGAAGCGGTCAGAGGATAGGTCCGTCCCGCGGCCGGCCGCAGTTGGAAGGCCGGCCGTCCTGTGCTATAATGCGCGGTGCTGGGCAGGGTTTGCGCTCCATATGCGAACGGTTTCGCGAGGTGATCCAGGAGGGATGGCAGGCATGAACGAACGGCAAAACCGATCCGCCGGCTGGCAGGCTCCCCTTATCATCGTCGCTCTGCTCCTCATCGCCAGCATGGTCCTCGGCGGCTGTGGCGCAAGCGTGAAGGCTACCCCCACTCCCACCAAAACGCCGAAAATCATCAGCACGAATACCCCTCTCCCGACCAATACGCCCCTTCCCACTCCTCAACCGACCGATACTCCCGTCCCTTCGCCGGCGGCTTCCGCGTCGCCCACCGTCCCCGCGGCCGGCAACGGGGGGACACCGCAGGTCGAGCTGATTGTCCCGTCACTGGACAACGCCATCTGTCCGCTGACCGGCGAGGTGGTGACCGATCCCACCAAACTGGAGCGCCGGCCGCTGGCCATCAAGGTCTCCAATGCCCCGTCCATCGTGCGGCCGCAGGCCGGCCTCGACAAGGCCGATGTGGTCTTCGAGCATGTGGCCGAGGCCAACCTGACCCGCTTCACCGCCATCTACCTGTGCCAGGACGCGGAAAAGGTGGGCTCGGTGCGCAGTGCGCGCCTGATTGACCTTGAGATCCCCGCCATGTTCAAGTCGCTGTTCGCTTTCTCGGGGGCCAGCGGCGGGGTCAAGCTGAAAATCAAGGCCTCGGACTTCGCGGATCGGGTCTTCTCCCCGGATCCAGGGTTCAATGACCCGGGGTTCCGGCGCATCCCGCAGGAGGGCAAGGCGTTCGAACATACCCTTTTCACCGACACGCCCACCCTCTGGAAGCTGGCGAGCGAGCGGGGCATCAACCAGCGGCAGAACCTGGAGGGGTGGGTCTTTTCGGTCCAGCCGCCGGCCGGCGGCACGCCGGCGCGCGAGATGGACATCGTCTACCGCCCCAACATCGCCTCGGCCGAATACCGCTACGACCCACAGCGGGAGGCCTACCTGCGGTATGTCCTGGGCGAGCCCCACGTGGATGAGGTCACGGGCCAGCAGTTAACGGCGCGCAACGTCGTCGTGCTCTATATCAACCATGTGGAGACCGATATCGTGGAGGACAGCACCGGCCCCAAGCCCTATTACTCCATCGAGATCCAGATCTGGGGGCAGGGGCGCGCGCAGCTCTTCCGCGACGGCCGGATGTACGAGCTGACCTGGTCCCGGCCCCGGCGCGAGGATATGATCCGCTTCCTGGACGCCAGCGGCAATCCCTTCCCCTTGAAGCCGGGCAACACCTGGATCCAGGTGGTTCCCGTGAATTTTCAGATCGCGGTGAGGCCGTGAACGCTCGGGCATAGGAGGTCGGCAGAGCCATGGTGCGAACGGAGCGGGTTCGCGTACAGACCGCCGGCTTCGCCGATATCGTGGACATCACCCCAGAAGTGGCGGATGCGGTGCGGCGCGCCGGCCTGAACCACGGCATTGTCACGGTCTTCGTGGCCGGCTCCACCGCCGGCGTCACCACCATCGAGCATGAGGACGGCCTGCTGCGCGACCTGCAGGAAGCCTTCGAGCGGATAGCCCCCAGCGACCGCCCGTACCATCACGACCTCCGCTGGGGCGATGGCAATGGCTTCTCCCATGTGCGGGCGTCCCTCCTCGGGCCATCCCTGACGGTGCCGGTGGAGAACGGCCGGCTGACGCTGGGGACCTGGCAGCAGATCGTGCTGGTGGATTTCGACAACCGCTCGCGCCGGCGGGAGCTGGTCATCCAGCTCATGGGGGAATAGGCGTTACTCCGGGGCGCGCCCCTGGTGCGAGACAAAGGGGTTATCCGGCAGGAAGAAGCGCCAGGGGCGCTCGCGGGCCAGGGCATCGCCGCGCACGCCGATGCGCCGGCTGGCCGCCACCCGAAGCTCACCCTGTCGGGCAAGCTCGATGAAGAGCCAGGGGCTGGTGCACAGGTCGCAGCCGTTCAGGGAGCGGTCAATGGCCAGCGCCTGGCATAATTTGCCCGGCCCGTTGGTCAGCTCATGCAGGGGCCGGCCCTGACGGTGGGCCTGCATGCGGGGGATGCCCTCCGTCGGTTCGATGGCGCGGATCAGCACCGCCGCCGGGAAGCCTTCCTGCTCCGTGACCACGTTCAGGCAGTAGTACATGCCGTAGATGAAGTAGATGTAGGCGAAGCCGGCCGGCCCGTACATCACGGCGTTGCGGGGTGTTCGGCCGTGGGAGGCATGGCACGCCTGGTCCTCCTCGCCGATGTACGCTTCTGTCTCCACGATGATGCCGGCGAGGCGCTGGCCGTCTTCCATGACGCGCACCAGGCGCTGGCCCAACAGCTCCCTGGCCACCGTCAGCGTGTCACGTGCGTAGAACTCCCGCCCCAGGCGCACATGCTCCGATGTCATCCAGCCCAATTCTCCTGGCGATGATGCGGCCGCTATTGTACCACAGCCGGCGGAGGCCGGCCAAGCCGGGAGACCCCAGTGTCATCCCCTGCGGACTTGGACGAAAGTCGCCTGGCAAGCCGGCCGGCAGATGTGATACAATGCAGACAGACCATATCCGGAAGGCCCGTTCCTTCGTCTATGTTCATGCAAGATGATGTGCAGGGCGTCGAGGAACGCCGCTTGCTGGAGCAGGCGCAGTGCGGCGACCAGCAAGCTCTAGCGAGCATTTTCGACCGGTACTATGAGCGCATCTACGCCTATATATACCGTCGAACTGGTCAGGCGAGCCTGGCGGAAGACCTGGCCGGCGAGGTGTTCCTGCGTCTGGTCGAAACGCTCAAGCTTCAGCGCGGGCCGAACCTGCATCTGGGCGCCTGGCTGTACCGGGTCGCCCACAATTTGGTCGTGGACCATTTCCGCCGCAACGCCAAGGCACCCACGCAGTCCATGGAGGACTGGTTGGTAGCCGTGCCGGATGACCCGCTGGAACATGTGGAGCAGGAGCAACTGCAGGCAGTGGTGCGGCAGGCGCTCCGCCGGCTGACACCGGATCAACAGCAGGTCATTATCCTGAAGTTTGTGGAGGGCCTTTCCAACGCGGAGGTCGGGCTTATCCTGGGAAAACCGGAAGGGGCAGTGAAGTCGCTCCAGCACCGGGCGCTGGCCGCCCTGCGCCGGCAGTTGGAGAAAGCTTTGCCCCCTTCCGCGTGGCCCAGGTGGGTCAGGAGCAGTCCTGATGAAGGACCGAAGGGACGAGATTCTGGATGAACTCCTCGCCAGACTGGATGCTGGCGAGTCCATAGAGGAATGCCTGGCCGGCTACCCGCCGGCGGCGGCCGAAGACCTGCGCGCCTCTTTGCAGGTGGTGCTGGCACTGCGCGCCCTTCGGCACGTCCCACCCCCTCGCCCGGAGGCGCGCCGGCGCATACGGGCGGAGGTCCTGGCGCGCGCCGCGGGACCGCCGGCGAAGCAGAGCGGGCCGGCATGGTCGTTCCCGGTTGCCCGACGCTGGGCCTTCTGGGCAGTCGGGACGATGGTGGTTCTGGTGCTCCTGATGGCCGGCATATGGCAGTACAGCATCCGCTGGCGAACGTATCCCGCTTCCGCGCCTGGGCCGGCTTCCACCCAGCTCGCCGGCCTGGTGAGCACTCCCACGCTCACCCCCACGCCGGCGCCGATCCTGCCATCGCCGACACCGCCGGCCTCCGAATCGCCCACCCCGCCGCCGGCCCCCTCGCCCACTCCCAGAGCGACCAAGACGCCGGCGCGGGGCACGGCTGTGCCAGTCGTCCCTTCGCCTTCGCCCACTCCCTCGCCGGCTGTGGTGACGCCGGCGCCCACCACGCCGGCCTCGACACCTACCCCGGTGATCCTGCCGACGGCGACCTGGACGCCAGTTCCGCCGCCTTCGCCCACGCCGACCCCATCACCGCCTCCACCGCCGGCGCCCACACCGACTCCGCCGCCACCTTCGCCGCCGGCGCCGACGCCAACGGCGACCGAGCCTCCGCCCACCCCGACGCCGGCGCAGACCGCAGAGCCAGGGCCCACGTTCGTGCCGACGCTGGTGCCGGCCTCGGAGCCGACCGCCACACCCGTGCGCTAGGCATACAAAGAGGACCGCGCATATGTCCCACTCCCGCCGCCTGTATTGTCCTGCGCCGAAGCCACGGGATGCATCCTGGGTACGGCGGATCCTCCAACGCCGGCGGCCCGAAAGGAGCCGTTTGGAATGGGGGGAGTGGTGGGGTATAATATGTATGTTCATGGTACAGTAGAAGCACACATGCACAGGGGGTTGGGAAAATGAGCGCCCGCATCCTGATCGTGGATGATGACCCGCCCAGCCTGAAGATGACCGCCTTCCTCCTGCGGGAAGAGGGATATCAGGTGCTGACGGCAGAGGATGGCCGGCAGGCACTGCGCCTCATTGATGAGGAAGAGCCAGACCTCCTGGTGCTGGATGTGATGATGCCCCATATTGATGGTCTGGAGGTCTGCCGGCGGGTGCGCCAGTCCCGCAACGTCCCCATCATCATCCTCTCGGCCAAGGGGGAGACCAGCGACCGTGTTCTGGGGCTGGAGCTGGGGGCCGATGATTACCTGGCCAAGCCGTTCGAGCCCAGCGAACTGCTGGCGCGCATCAAGGCTCTCCTGCGGCGGGCGGCCGCCTTCTCCCAGCCGGCGCTGGAGAACCTGGAGGTGGGCGGGATCGCGCTGGATTCGGTCAATCATACCGCCACCCTGCCCAACGGCGAGACGGTGATACTGACCCCTATCGAGTTCAAGCTCCTGCATGCCCTGATGAGCAATGCCGGCCGCACCGTCAGCCACGATAAACTGCTCAATTACGTCTGGGGGTACGACTATCCGGGCGATGCCAACCAGATCGCGGTCTATATCGGACGCCTGCGCGCCAAGATCGAGGAGGACCGCCGGCACCCCCGACATCTGATCACTGTGCGCGGCGTGGGCTACCGCTTCGAGAAGCCTTGATGCCCAGCCGCCAGCCATCCGAGCGAGGCGGGAAGAACCATGAAGCGCATTCATCATGCAGGTGGACTGCTCGTCAGTGCACTGGGTATCACCATCTTTCTGGCCCTGCTGGCCGCGCTCTTCATCTGGGCCGGCCCCTCGCGGGTCCAGGCCCAGCCCCCAGAGCGAACGCTCCCTCAGGCCCCTCTGTCCGACGCCACCAGCACCTGGGGCGGTTTTCAGCCGTCCGGCTGGGCTACCACCACCTCGCCGGCCTGCAGTGTCACCGTCACGGACAGCCTGGGCCTGCAGGAAGCCACCGCCCTGTACCGCTATTCCACCAACGGCGGTTCGAGCTGGAGCGCATGGAGCAGTGCCGGCCTGTCCATCAGCGGGGATACCGACACCACCAAATACATTACCGTAACGGGCGTGACCTTCATCCAATCGGGCACGGATAACCTCATCCAATTTCGCATCCTGGACCTCAACGGCGACCCCGATACCAGCCCGGTCTTTCTGGTGAAGGTGGACAGCCAGGCGCCGGCCGCGCCCACCGGCCTGGCGGTTTCCCCCGCCGGCTGGAGCCCCACCAACGGCTTCACGCTGACCTGGACCAACCCGGCCGACACCTCGGGCATCGCCGGCGTCTATTACAAGCTGGATTCGCCCCCTGCTTCGGCCGGCGACGGCACGCTGGTGGAAGGCGCCGGCATCTCCAGCCTCAGCTCCCTGATCGTCAGCGGGAACGGCGCGCACCCGATCTATATCTGGCTCAAGGACAGCGCCGGCAACGTCAATCACAACGCGCGAGCATCCGCGACGCTGTACCTGGACCAGGACCTGCCCAGCGCCCCCAATGCCATTACCAGCACCACCCATACCGTAGCGGCCTGGTCGCAGGATAACTACGTCCAGGTCAACTGGTCGGGGGCGAGCGACCCCACCAGCGGCATCGCCGGCTACGCGGTGGCTTGGGACCAGTCGCCCGGCACCCTGCCGGCGCCCATCACGACCACCACCCAACCGCAGGCCATGAGCCCGGCGCTCCCCGATGGGGACAACCACTATGTGCATATCCGCGCCCGCGACCTGGCCGGCAACTGGTCCGCCAGCGCGGCGCACCTGGGGCCTTTCTATATTGACCGTACCGCGCCGGCCGCCCCGATCAGCCTGACGGCAACCCCTATCACCTGGACGAACATCAACCAGTTCAGCCTTTCCTGGACCAACCCGAACGACACCTCGGGCATCGCCGGCGCCTATTACAAGCTGGATTCGCCGCCCGGCCATGCGGAAGACGGCACGCTGGTCGCCGGGGCCGACATCCAGTCCATCTCGAACATCACGGTCTCGGGCGACGGCGCGCATACGGTCTACGTCTGGCTGAAGGACACGGCCGGCAACGTGCTCTCCTCCCAGCGCTCCTCCACCACGCTCTACCTGGACACCGTCCGCCCGGGCGCGCCCACCAACCTGACCCCCAGCCCCGCCGGCTGGAGCAATTCGCCCTACTTCGGCATCACCTGGACCAACCCCAGCGACCTTTCGGGCATCGCCGGCGCCTATTATAAGCTGAACGCCGAGCCGACCGCCCCCACCGACGGCATCTGGGTCACCACCACCAACACCATCACCAACATCCTGGTGCCGGCGGAAGGGGAGCATCATATCTATCTGTGGCTGAAGGACCGCGCCGGCAACGTGGACCACGGGACGCGCAACGTCCTCCTGCGTGCGTTCAAATATGACGCTACCCCGCCGAACACGACCTATGTCATCACCGGCACTCTGGGCAATCACGGCTGGTATACCAGCGCGGTGTCCGTGGGGTTCAGCGCCTCCGATAACCTGGCCGGCATCCAACGCACCGAATATCGCATCGGTTCTAATCCCTGGCAGACCGGCACCAGCCTGAGCATCTCCGCCAGCGGCGCCTATACCATCTCGTACCGTTCGGTGGACCAGGCCGGCAACGAGGAAACGGCGCACGAGCTCCCGGTCAAGATTGACCGCGAGGCGCCGACCAGCGGCCTGGCCATCACCGGCACACTGGGGGCCAACGGCTGGTACACCAGCCCCATCACCATTACCTTCGTGGTGACGGACCCGGTGTCCGGGCGCGACACCACCATGTATCGCCTGGACGGCGGGATATGGCAGGCCGGCGACGGCCTGGTGGTGGACTCGGACGGCATCCACACCCTGGAGTACTATTCGATTGACCGCGCCGGCAATCGGGAATCCACCCATACAGCCACCCTGCGGGTGGACCTGCTCCCGCCCATGACCATGTACACCACGGAAGGGACCGCCGGCGACGGCGGATGGTTCCGCTCCCCTGTCACCGTCACCCTGACCCCCACCGACCTGGCGTCCGGGCCGGCGGCGACCTATTACCGGCTGGACACCGGCGGCTGGATCTCGGGCACAAAGGCCACGGTCTCCAGCGAGGGCACCCATTCGCTGGCATTTTACTCGCGCGACTATGCCGGCAACGTGGAGGCCAGCCAGGCCATCAGCGTGAACATTGACGTCACGCCGCCCCTGCCGCCGTTCGGGCTCTCTGCTCAGCCCGTAGGCTGGACGAAGACCAACGCCTTTACGGTGACATGGTCCAGCTTCCCAGACCTTTCGGGCATTGGCGGCGCCTATTACAAGCTCAACGCTGAGCCGGCCTCGCCGACCGACGGCACCTACGTCGCCGGCGCGACCAATCAGCTCACCGGCATCCAGGTGCCGGGGGAGGGCAAGCACACCGTCTACCTCTGGCTGCGCGATGGCGCCGGCAATGCCAATCACCTCACCCGCAACGTGCTCAATCAGGCGCTCTGGCTGGATACCACGCCCCCCACGACCACCTATGTGCTCACCGGCAGCCTGGGGCTGAACGGCTGGTACACCTCGCCAGTACAGGTGGGGCTGACCGCTGTGGATGCCCTCTCCGGTGTGGACCGCTATTTCCATCGTATCATTGGCGTCAGTGATTGGGCCGAGGGCCGGCTCTTCACCATCACCACGTCCGGCCGGCATTCCATCCAGTACTATGCGGTGGATGCGGCCGGCAATGAGGAATCCCCGAAGACGAACTTCGTGCGGGTGGACCTGGAGGCGCCGCCGGCGCCCATCAACCTGCGCGCCGAACAGGTCGGCTGGCAGAGCGAGAACAACTTCAGCGCCGTCTGGACAGATCCACCCGATACCTCGCTCATCGGCGCGGCATACTACAAGCTGGATGCGCCGCCCACTGGCCCGACCGACGGCATCCTGGTCACGGCTCCGCTGGGACGCATCAGCGGCATCCAGGTGCCGGCGGAGGGCAAGCATGACCTCTACGTCTGGCTCAGGGATAATGCCGGCAATCTCGACTACACCCATTATGCGTATGTGCCGCAGGCGTTCTGGTACGATGCCACCCCGCCCACGACCACATACACCATCACCGGCATGCCTGGGTTCGCCGACTGGTACCGCTCCCCGGTCAGCATCACCCTGAGCGCGGTGGATGCCGGCTCCGGGGTGCTCAGCACGGTCTATCGGGTGAACGGCGGGCTGTGGCAGACGGGCACCGCGCTGAACATCTCGGCCGAGGGCACCCATACGGTGCAGTTCTATTCCATTGACCAGGCCGGCAACAGCGAGCCGCTCCGCACCCTGACAGTGAAAATCGACACCCGCGCCCCCAGCTCGACGGTGGTGGGGCCGACGGCCATCTATCAGGAGGAAAACGTCTTCACCGTGTCGTGGTCGGGCAGTGACCCCGACCCCGGTTCCGGCCTGCTGGGGTACGACATTCAGTATCGGATGGGCCGGCTGGGTACCTGGACCACCTGGCGCACGGCCACCGATGAGACCTCCGGCCTGTTCGCCGGCCAGCGCGGCCGCTTGTACTTCTTCCGCTCGCGGGCGCGCGACCGCGCCGGCAACGAGGAAGCGTACCCGGCCGGCGACGGCGATCGCATGGTCTATATCGAGCCGGTGGCGAACGGCCGCTTTGAGACCCGAGACTTGACTTCCTGGACGCACGGCGGTGAGCTGGGCCGGCGGGTCGAATCGTTGAGCGCCCACGGCGGCGGTACCAGCTACATGGTCATCCTGGGCAACCCAGAGCTGGGGCCCTGCTACGACAACCAGCCCTCCACCCTGCCGGTCGGCTCCGCCTACATCTCCCAGACCGTGTATGTGCCGGCGCCCCCCGATGTAGTTGCGCCAAAACTGCATTTCTGGTATCGTATCATGACGTACGATGTGGTGTGGAGCGAGCGCTATCAGCGCTACTATGATTCGTTCGATGTGGAGCTTGCTGTTGGCGGGACAACGCGACTGCTCCTGCGCGATGGCAATTTCGATCCGAACAAGGTCGGCGCCGGCAAGCCGGTCGTGGACCTGGGCTGGAAGGAGGGCGTGATCGATCTCTCGGCATACGCCGGCCAGACGATCACCCTGTACTTCCGCAACAGCAATCGCGTGGACAGCTACTTCAACACCTGGACCTATCTGGACGACATTTCCATCACCGATTCGGTCACCGGCTATAAGGTGCCGGTGCCGCTGGTGATGCGCGCGCTGGCCGGCACCGCTATGGGAAAGGCGCAGATGGAGGCGGCCGGCAGTCCGCGATAATCTCTCTGGAAAGGCGCGAGGATGACCTGTCCGTATCTGGGGACATCGGAGAACCGTGAGAAGCATTACGACTATCCCACCGACGAGAACGTCTGCTACGCCGGCGGGAGCGGCGCATCCCCGATGACGGTCGGCGCTGTCCATCAACAGCGCTACTGCTTATCGGATGCGTTCGAGGAATGCACCTTTTACCGCCAGGCGCAGTCCCCAGCCGAAGCTGGCCCCTCCGACCTGATGTCCCTATCCCCGGCCGAGCTGTACGAGCGCGGCATGACCCATTACCGCCGGCGCGAGTGGGTGGAAGCGCGCACCTATTTTCGCCGGCTGAAGGAAATCGAACCCACCCGCAAGGGCATTGATGACCTCCTGGAAGACCTCAACCTCTTCATCCAACTGCAGTCGGTGCGGGCGCCGGTCGAGCCAGAGGCCGGCTTTGCCGAACTGCTGGCAGAGGCCACGGCGCAGGCCATGGGCGCGGAGCCGACCGCCGAGGCGGAAGAGGAAGCGCTGTCGCCGGTTCCCGCCGCTGTCCCCGCTCCGGCCGGCCGCCGGCCGTTTGCCGGCAGAAGCGTGGGGATCATTATCAGCGTCGCCATCGTGATCATCGCGGCGCTGATCGCGGTCTTTGCCGGCAATCCCCCGCTGGTGGGCCGGCGCGCCAGCGAGGCCGAGGCACTCGCGCTCTACAACCGGGGCCAGGCGCGCCTGGCCGTGGCGGATTACGACGGAGCCATCGCCATCTTCCAGCAACTGCTGGAGATGGAACCGGACAACCGCGAGGCTCAGGCGGCGCTGGAGCGGGCGAAGAAGCTCAAGACCCTGGATCAGCTTTACCAGGAGACACAGGCGTTATTGAAGGAGGAGCAGTGGGATAAGGCGGCGGAAAAACTGCGGGCCATCCTGGAGCTGGACCCGAACTACAAGGATGCCTATGCCCTGCTCTCGGACGTGGAGCGCAAGCGCCGGCTGATCGCCCTCTTCGAACAGGGGAAGACCAACTTCGAGCTGGGGAACTGGGCGGCCGCCGCTTCCGATTTCGAACAACTGCGCACCTTGGACCCGACATTCCGCACCGATGAGGTGCAGGAATATCTGTTCCAATCCTACATGAACGACGGCCGCGCCTTGATCGAGGGGGCCGGCGAAGCGCTGGACCCCATCAAGGAGGCGCTCCAGCGCTTTGCCAGTGCACTGGGCATCCATCCTCGGGATAAGCAGGCCGCCGAGGAGCGCCGGCTGGCCACCTTATACCTGGATGGGCGGCAGGCGTACATCAAGGGTAATTGGGAGCTGGCTGTCCAGAAGGTGCGAGAGGTGTACTCGGCGCGGCCTGATTACGCCGGCGGATGGGCGGCGCGCACCCTGTACTCGGCCTATGTCCAGCGCGGCAACCAGTTCATGAGCGCCGGCGACTGCCAGTCCGCCCTGGACATGTTCACGCTGGCGCTGGC